>CAZVMY010000652.1:0-1577 GCA_964628955.1 uncultured Methylocystis sp. | reverse complement strand
ACCCTGCCGCTCAAGACCTACGAGCCGTACCTGATCGCCGTCGACCGCTCGACGGGCTTCCTCGAGGTGAAGCGGCCGCTAGCCGAAGGACCGCTGTCGCAGGACGAAAGCGTCACCATGTTCAACGTCGTCCGCTTCATCAGGGCGCGCGAGACTTACGACCCCAAGGCGCTGAAGGACAATTTCGATCTGGCGCAGCTGCTCGCCACCGGCGACGCCGCGCGCGAACTGACCGAGCTATACTCGCCGGCGAACCCAGGCAACCCGATCCGCCAGCTCGGCCTCAACACGATCGTCGCCGTCACTATCAAATCCGTGACCTTCCCCAACTACCGCACCGCCCTGGTGCGCTTCGCCACGGAGGAGAAGTCCTCCGCCAAGATCGAGACGCGCCACTATGTCGGCCTCGTCCGCTTCCGCTACGCCGGCGCGCCGATGCGCAACGAGTTTCGCTTCGAGAACCCGCTCGGCTTCCAGGTCACGGAATACCGCCGCGACCAGGAGACGGTGCCGATGCCGCCCCAAGTTCTGCCCAACGCGACCCAGCCGCAATCGTCATCACCTGCGACGCCTCCTTCGATCAGCGGACCGGGGGGTGGATGAGACGCCTCATGCTGACCCTTGCGCTCATCACCGCCACGGATTCTGCTTTCGCCGAGAGCACGCCGCGGGCCGGGCCGCTCGATCCGCGCGTCCAGCAAGTGCGGTTCCAGACCGATCAGGTCGTGGCGATCGACGCCACGTTCGGCATCTCGACCATGGTCGTCTTCGGCGACGGCGAAAAGATCGAGTCGATCGCCGTCGGCGATTCCGTGGCCTGGCGGGTCGAGCCCAACAAGCGCGGCAACATCATCTTCCTGAAGCCCGTGCAGCCGAATGCCGCGACCAACATGAACGTGGTCACGGACAAGCGGCTCTACGCCTTCGTGCTGCGCTCCAACGAGCGGCCCTCGCGCGCCCAGGTCTACAAGATCCGCTTCCGCTATCCCGATGACGAAACCGACGCCCGTCTCCTCAATCAGGCGCGGGAGCTGGCCAAGTTGCCGAACCACCGCAACTTCCGCCGCGACCGGCTGAACTGGTCCTACGCCTACAAGGGCTCGGAAGCCGCGCGGCCGCTGGTCGTCTTCGATGACGGGATCAAGACCTGGTTCCGGTTCGCGGGCGAAGTACCCGCCATCTTCGTCGTCGACGCCCGGCGAAATGAGAGCCTGCTCAATTACCGGCGCGAAGGCGACTATCTCGTCGTCGACAAAGTCGCCTACCAGTGGACTCTCAGGAACGGCGACGAGGTCACCTGCCTGTTCAACCAGAGCGAGGTCCCGCCAGAACCGACCGGCGTCGAGCCATATGCGCCGCGCAAGATCGAAAATGGCTTCTTCTCCGTTCTGTTCGGTGGAGGCGGGTGAGCGATGCCGACCCGCGACGACTACCGCAAGCTCGAGATGGAAGGGTTGATCGCGGCCGACATCGGACGTGCCGGCGGCGGAACGGCCCGCTTCCCCTGGCTGCTGTTTGGAGTGGCAGCGGTCGCGGTCCTCGGCTGGGGGTTCTGGCGGGCCTCCGGCACGGGGCCC
>CAZVMY010000651.1:0-1577 GCA_964628955.1 uncultured Methylocystis sp. | reverse complement strand
CGCGGTGCAGAACCCGCAATGCACGCAGGTGCGCAGGATCTTCTCGGATTCGCGCAGGTGCGGGTCAGCGAGTTGTGCGAGGCTGAAGTTCGTCTGCATCACACGCCCGCGTACATGCGTCCCGGATTGAGGATTCCGGCCGGATCGAAGCTCTTCTTGATGCCGGCGGCGAGCGCCATGGCCGCCGGGGCCGGCGGCTGGAACACGGGCACTGCGGCCCTCAACGCCTCGGCGCCGCGCACCAGCGTGGCATGCCCGCCCGCGTCGCGCGCCGCCACGCGGATCGTTTCAGCACCGGCATCGCCGTCGGCAGCCGTAGCGAGCCAGACGAGGCCACCGCCCCAGTCATAGACGTGCCGGATCGGACGCAGGGCCGCGATCGCGGCGACCGCCGCGGGCGCCTTGCCCGGCACCAGCGACAGCCGCCAAACCGCCGCCTCGCGCGGTTCGGCGAGTGGCGCGACGTCGCGGGTCACCCGCCAGAGGTCGGCGGAAGCCGCGTCGTCCAGCCGTTCTGGCATGCAGAACGCCCCGAGCAGGCGGGCCAGTTCGGCGGTGCGGTAGTCCAGCGACTTCGGGAAGCCCTCGAGCCGGACCAGCGTCCGCGCGGTCGCGGCGCCGATCCCGGCCGGCAGATGCGCCGCGCCGGTTATCTCGAAGGGTGACCCGAGCGCCGCGGCGAGCAGGTCGATCGCCCGATGGTCGTCGAGGCCGGAGAACAGCAGACTCGTGACGGCCGCCGGCTTCGGCAGAACCTTGAAGGTGACTTCGGTGAGGACGCCGAGCGTGCCGTGCGCGCCGGCGAGGAGCTTCACGAGATCGAGCCCGGTGACGTTCTTCATGACGCGGCCGCCGCTCCTGACCGTCTCGCCCCGGCCGTTGACGAAGCGCACGCCGATCAGACTGTCGCGCGCCGCGCCGCCGAAGATGCGCCGCGGGCCGGAGACGTTCATCGCCGCGATCGCGCCGATGGTCGGCTCCCCGGTGGTGCCGAGAAGCAGTCGGTGGTCCATCGGCTCGAAGGTCAGCATCTGGCCGCGTGCGTCGAGTGCGGCTTCGACCTCGGCCAGCGGCGTGCCGGCCAGCGCCGCGATCACCATCTCGCCCGGCTCGTAGAGGGTGATGCCAGACAGCCCCGCCAGCGAGATCGTCTCGGCGGTCTGCGCCGGCCGGCCGAAGCCGGCGCGGGTGCCACCGCCCACGATCGACAGCGGCGTCCGCGACGCCGACGCGCGGGCGACGACCTGTTCGACCTCGGCTTCGTTGCGAGGCGCATGGATCATCATGACGGCCGCTCTCTCGTCAGCCGCTTTCCTCCCCCCGCGGAGCGGCGGGGAGGGTTAGGGAGGGGGGCGGTGCCGGAGGAGGCGGGCTGGACCGGCCGCGCGGTTCCCCCCACCCTCACCCGCCCCGCGAGGGGGCGGGATGCGGCCGGCATCGCGGCCATTCTTGGTCCTTCTGCCGCGCTCAAGGCCGGCCCTCGAGCGGGAAGACCTTGGCGGGGTTCATCAGCCAGAGCGGATCGAACACGGCGCGCGTGCGCATCTGCTGCGCGAGATCGGCCTCGCCGAACTGGT
>CAZVMY010000650.1:0-1579 GCA_964628955.1 uncultured Methylocystis sp. | reverse complement strand
ACTGGTTCAACAATCGCCGGCTGCTGGAGCCTATCGGCAACATCCCGCCGGCCGAGGCCGAGGAACGCTACTACGCGATGCTGGACGAACCAGCCATGGCAGCGTGACTCAAACGAAACGGCCTCCGGGAAACCCGGAGCGGTTCACTCCCGTGGTGAACCTTAACCATAGCGCATCCCTCGATTCAGGCTTCGAGATTGCACCATCAAAGCCCGGGATCAAACATCAGCCACCTAGGTGATGAGCGGCTATCTGACAGCGAAAGGAACGTTCGACCGGCTGGGGTAGAGGCCATTTGGCCGGCAGCGAAAAGAGTCAGGCAGCTGTCCGCGTCGAGATGCTAGAGACATCGACGGTCGCCTCGGCAAGCCGCAGGTCGTAGCGGCTCTGCATGTTCATAAACCACTGCGGATCGACGCCGAAGAACTTGCCGAGACGCAATGCGATCGCCGCCGTGATGCCCTGGCGGCCATGGGCGATCTCGTTGATCCGGCTGCGCGGCACGCCGATCGCCTTCGCCAGCGCATAGGCCGACAGGTCCATTGGCTCCATGAACTCGGTCTTCAGGACTTCGCCCGGATGGGGCAGAGGAATGCGCTCTTCAGTGATAGTCGCAGAACTCGACGTCATGGGCATCTCCTTCGCGCCAGATGAAACAAATCCGCCATTGCTCGTTGACCCTAATGGAATGCTGGCCTGACCGGTCGCCCCGAAGAGCCTCCAGTCGATTGCCGGGCGGCACGCGCAAGTCTTCGAGCCGCGTCACGGTGTCGATCAGAAAAAGCTTCATGATGGCGCGCTTCGCGACATCCGGCGGCACCGCCTTCGGCCGGAACCCGCGATACAGCTCCTCCGTCAGCCGGTTCCTGAAACTCTTGATCACACTAGAAACGTACTAGAATTTAGTACGCTCGGCAAGATGTGGCCGAACCGTCAGGCCATCGGCCTTTGCCAATCGCCGCGTCCGCTCGCGGCGCGTCATTGCGACTGCGGCGAAGTCGCCAGCCGCCAACGCCTTGAGCTGCGATAGGAACTCCGGCGGCGTATCCTTGGCAAGGAAAACTACGCGTCGGTCGTCATCTCTGCCATTCTTCCGCTGCCGGTGTTTGCCGTCTCGATCCATCCGCGCTGTTTGCCCCAAACCCGAGCAAAGAAAACGGGAGACCGTCTCCGGCCTCCCGTAGTCGCTGCCGTCAGAATGGCAGTTGATCGAAGCTGAACCTCGCGGCCTGCGGCATCGCCTCGGCCTCGCGCTCGATGGCCGCGAAGTTCGATAGCTCGTCTTCGATGCGCAGCTGCTCCTTGAGCCATTCCAGTTCGGCGACGGCCTCGCGGCGCTCGCGCTTCGTCAGGTCGTATTGGGCGAGTTCGGCCCTGAGCTCGGCGATCTGCTGCTCGATGGTGATGATGGACATGATCGTTCTCTTCTTCGTCCTGAACTGGACAGGAAGTCCGGCACGGGACGGGAAGTCCGGCACGGGACGGTCGAGGTCGGGCTCAAGGATCGGCGCCAGCCGACCGCCAGCGGCGGCGGTGCGGGACGTGGAGCGGCTGCGGGGGGTGCTGGCCGAGCGCCGGG
>CAZVMY010000649.1:0-1583 GCA_964628955.1 uncultured Methylocystis sp. | reverse complement strand
AGATCGACGAGATCGAAAACATCGCGCGGCACATCAAGATGGGCAAATCGCCATGGCGGGCCGCGATGGAGGCGGCGGACGAGAACTGGCTGGCGTTGATCGCCATCAGCATGACGATCGTCGCGATCTTCGTCCCGGTCAGCTTCATGGGCGGCATTCCGGGCCAGTACTTCAAGCAGTTCGGCCTGACGGTCGCGATCGCGGTACTGTTCTCGCTGCTTGTCGCCCGACTGCTGACGCCGATGCTCGCGGCCTATTTCATGCGCCCGCACAAGCACGTGGAACCGCGCGACGGCTGGATCATGCGCAGCTATCTCGCGCTGCTCCGGCTGACGATCCATCAGTTCACGCTGCGGTTGCCGTTCCGGTCGCGTCGGACCGGAGCCCGGCGCGTGGTGCGGCCGAGCCTTGCCTACCTTACGGTGGCGACGGGACTCGTGCTGTTCGCGGTCTCCATCATCGAGTCGCTGAAGCTTCCCCAGGGGTTCATCCCGCCTGCGGACGAGGGCCGTACCGTCCTCTCGCTGGAAATGCCGCCCAGCATCACGCTGGCCGATCTCGGCCGGAAAACCGACGACGTCGTCGCCGAGATCCGGAAGATGCCGGAAGTGACCCAGGTCTTCGTCGTCGGCGGTGCCTCGCCGACCGGCGAGCGCGAGGTGCGCAAGGCCGCAATCTACGTGAAGTTCATCCCGAAGACCGAACGCAAGGTCAAGCAGCGCCAGCTGGAAGCGCAGCTTTCCGCGATCGTCGGACGCATCCCCGACGTCAGGGCCTGGTACGTCAACGAACGCGGCGTGCGCGAGGTCTCGCTGACGGTGGCGAGCAACGATCCGGAGGCGCTCGCGAGGAGCGTGGCGAGCATCGAATCGGCCATGCGGCGCGAGGAGGGTTTCGTCAACGTCGCGGCTGCGGCCGGCGTCGAGCGGCCCGAACTCCGGGTGACGCCGCGCTTCGAGGACGCGTCCCGGTTCGGCGTCTCGACCGACGCGATCGCCGAGTCGATCCGCGTGGCGACCATCGGCGACGTCGGCCCCTCGCTCGCCAAGTTCAACCTGGGCGACCGGCTGATCCCGATCCGCGTCTTGCTGGAAGAAGGCGCGCGATCGGATCTCGGGCTGCTCCGGGCGATGCCGGTGCTGGGCTCGACCGGCAGCACGATTCCGCTCGAAGCGGTTGCCGACGTTTCGTTCGGGGTCGGGCCGTCGTCGATCGAGCGCTACAATCGCATGCGCCGTGTGGTGGTCGGCACGGACCTGATCGGCATGACGACGGGCGAGGCGACCGAACGCATCTATGCGCTGCCCGCGGTCCGCAATCTGCCCGCGGGCGTGTCGCTTCTCAAGACCGGCGACGCGGAGATCCAGGACGACGTCTTTGCAGGGTTCGCCCGGGCGATGGCACTTGGCATCGTGCTGGTGCTCGGTGTGCTGGTGCTGCTGTTCGGCGGCGTGTTCCAGCCGCTGACCATTCTGATGACGCTGCCGCTCTCGATCGGCGGCGTGATTCTCGCGCTGCGGATCACGGACAATCCCGTGAGCATGCCGGTCGTCATCGGCATCCTCATGCTGATGGGGATCGTG
>CAZVMY010000648.1:0-1591 GCA_964628955.1 uncultured Methylocystis sp. | reverse complement strand
GAACTCGGTGCCTTCGACAAGGTGCTCGAACTCTACGACCACGGCGTCCGGCAGGCGCATACCGACGATTACCGCGACATCGCCAATGCCGCGTCGCTTCTGGCCCGGCTCGAGATCGAGGGGATCGACGTCGGCGGGCGCTGGGCGGAATTGTCGGCGATCTCGGCGCGGCGCGTCGACGACCGCCGCCTTGTCTTCGCCGACCTGCATTACCTGCTGGCGCTGCTGGGGACGGACGACGTCCACTCTGCCGACCGCCTCATCTGCAACATGATCCGCGACGCAGGTCCCGGCGCCGCTCACGACCGGCAGCTCGTCAACGACGTCGGCGTTCCCCTCGCCGGCGCCCTGACCTCGTTCCGGATGGGGCGTTTCGCGGAAACCGTGGCCCTCATCGGGCCGGTGCGGGATCGCATCCAGACGATCGGCGGCAGCCATGCGCAGCGCGACGTCTTCGAGCAGATCTATCTCGAATCCGTGCTGCGCTCGGGCGATCTGGAGCGCGCCGAGCGGCTGCTCGACCAGCGCGAGGCCGCCCGCGGCGGACACAACCAGTTCGCCGCACGGCGGCTGAAGCGGATCGCCGAAGGCCGCTCCGGCCGCGAACAGGTGGCCGCGCGCCTGATCGCGCTGACCGGGGACGCGTCGCTGCACTGAGCCGATCGGTGTCGGCCGTCAGCCAGCCTGCTATTTGCGGGCGGTCGCGACCTGATCGCTGCCGACAGGTCTGCCGCGCAGCGCCTGCAGCCAGTCGGCGGCGTTTCTAAGCCAGGACGCCTCGATCGTGTGGCCACCGCCGTGGAGGCACAGCGCCACCTTGCGGCCGTCGCCACAGCCGTCGTGGAACTGGCAGGCGAGTTCCTGGCGCGGCTCGAGCCGTGATGGCCTCGCGTCGCAGCGGGCGGCCGCCAGCGCCGTGCCGATGCTCGCCCTGACGTCTCCCTGCCGCCACCAGCGGCCGATGATCCGGCCGGTCATGGGCACCACGCCGTCGGTCGTGCCGTGCACGTGATAGATGTTGGCCGGCGTCTCGCAAGTGGTGGGCTGCGGCTGCCAGAAGGCGCCGGCCACCGGCAGGAAGGCCAGGAACTGGTCTCCCATGCCGCAGGCGAGGTACCAGGTCATGGACCCGCCCTGGGAGAAGCCGCTCGCCACGAGATTGCCGGCATCAATCGGAAAGCGCTTCGAGAGATCGGCGAGAACGGAGCGCGTGTAGGCGAACTCGTCGCGGAACGTTCCCGGCGAACCGGGATAGGACCAGGTCATGCCGGTCCCTTCCATGGCCACGAACAGGTAGCCGAGGTCATGGGCGGCGCGAACGAGTTCCGTCCGCTCCAGGCTGCCGGCCGCGTTGTCGCGATAACCGTGGAAGAACACGAAGGCGCCGATCGGCGATTTCCCATCCCAGCCGGGCGGCGGGCTGACCAGATAGAAACCCTTCTCGACCTCGCAGGGGATGACGTCGGTGCAGGCGAACGCCGCCTTCGGCACGCCGGCGAGCAAAGCCGCGGCGATCATCGCGCCCAGCAAGGAAAGGACCGTCCGCATCCAACCCTCTTTCAACGGCTGAATGTTAGGGGGGCACAGATGA
>CAZVMY010000647.1:0-1598 GCA_964628955.1 uncultured Methylocystis sp. | reverse complement strand
ACGAGCTCTTCATGGAGAAGGGCGCGGAGCAGGTTCCGGCCCTCGCCGCCCTGAAGAAGTCGGACGCGAAGGCGTTCGAGAAGGCCTGGAAGTCGATCCGTGAGGACGGGTTCTACGTCGAAGCCGGCGAGAACGACAACGTGATCGTGCAGAAGCTCTCGGCCAACCCGAATGCTTTCGGCGTGTTCGGCTACTCGTTCCTCGACGAGAACTCGGCCAAGCTCCGCGGCGTCGCGCTCGATGGTGCCGACCCGACCTACGACAACATCAACTCGGGCAAGTACAAGGGCTCGCGCCCGCTGTTCGTCTACGTCAAGAAGGCCCATGTCGGCGTGATCCCCGGCCTCGACAAGTTCGCCGAGGAATACGTCTCGGCGCGCGCGCTGGGCGAGGACGGCTATCTCTCCCGCAAGGGTCTCGTGACCCTGCCGAAAGCCGAACTCGAGGCCGTGCGCAAGACCGTCACCAGCCTGTCGCCGCTCTCGGCCGACCCGCTGACCAACTAAGTCGCTGCGGGCCGCGCCGATCCGGTGCGGCCCGTTTCTCTCCCCGGCTCCGGCCGTTTCAGCCCGCGCTCCCGGCGCCGGGCTCACCAGGTGGTCAGCGGAGACCGCGATGGCACTTCTGTTCTGGCCCACGCTGCTCGCGGCCGTCCTGGCCGCTTTCTATCTCGGCCGGCAGCGCGCGGCGCAGGTGGCCGGCGGCTCGCTCAGCGTGCTGCACTCCCTTCCCGTCTATCATGGGCTGCTCGCCGCGGCAGTCGCCTTCGTCCCGATGCTGCTGGTCTTCGTGATCGGCAGCGCGATCGTCTCCCAGACGTCGATCTCCAGTGCGCTCTCGCAGCTCCCGGTCGAAATTTCCGGCAACGACCTTCAGCGCGGCGCGGCGCTTCGCGACATCGTCAACATCACCGGCGGCCAGTACCAGGGCACCGCGCCGGAAGAGCTGCGTCGCGCGGCCGAGAGCTACGGCTCGGTACGCAGCATCGGCGGCTGGCTGACGTTCCTGCTCGCGATCGGAGCGGGCATCGGCGCCGTCGCCTTCCTGCTCTCCCGCGTCCATCCGGAGTTCCGGGCGCGCAACCGCTTCGAGCGGATCACGAAGGTCGCCCTCCTGGTCTGTGCCGGCATCGCCGTGCTCACGACGATCGGCATCGTGTTCTCCGTCGCGTTCGAGACCTATCGCTTCTTCTTCGATCCGGCGCTGCGCGGCCGGCCCACCGTTACCGAGTTCCTGTTCGGGACGCAGTGGAGTCCGCAGGGGGCGCTGCGGGCCGATCAGGCCGGGCAATCCTCGTTCGGCTTCGTGCCGCTCCTCACCGGAACGCTGCTCATCACCATCATCGCGATGTGCGTCGCCGGTCCGATCGGGCTGTTCGCGGCCATCTTCATGTCGGAGTATGCGACGCCGCGGATGCGCGCTTTCGCCAAGCCGATCCTGGAGATCCTGGCCGGCGTGCCGACCGTCGTGCTCGGCTTCTTCGCGGCGCTGACGCTGGCGCCGTTCATCCGCGGGCTCGGCGAGACGCTCGGACTGGACGTCGCGTCGGAAAGCGCGCTGGCGGCCGGACTGATCATGGGCATGATGATCATTCCCTT
>CAZVMY010000646.1:0-1599 GCA_964628955.1 uncultured Methylocystis sp. | reverse complement strand
CCGCATCGCGCTCGAAGTACTTCTTGTATTCCGCCCAGGTCGTGGCCGCGATCGTGCGCAGCTCGCCGCGCGCGAGCGCGGGCTTGAACAAGATCGCCGCGTCGCCTTGACCCGCCTGGCCACCGGCCCCGGGGGGGTGCACGCCCCCGGGGGACCCCGCCTACCGGCGGCGACGCCGGTCCCGATCTGGCAGGTGACGCCGGTGCCGCCCAACCCGCAATAGCCCCGCGGGTTCTTGGCGAGGTACTGCTGGTGATAGCCCTCGGCGAAGTAGAACGTGCCCGCGTCGACGATCTCGGTCGTCGGCGCGCCATGGCCTTTTCTGGCGAGGGCTGCGCCATAAACGGTGCGCGACTCCCCGGCGGCGCGCCGCTGGGCGTCCGACGTCACGTAGATGCCCGAGCGGTACTGCGTGCCGACGTCGTTGCCCTGCCGCATGCCCTGCGTCGGATCATGGTTCTCCCAGAAGGTCTTCAGCAGGTGTTCGTAGCTCACGACCTTCGGGTCGTGGACCACCAGCACGACCTCGTTATGGCCGGTGCGACCCGAACACACCTCCTCGTAGGTCGGGTTCGGCGTGAACCCGGCCGCATAGCCCACCGCCGTGATCCACACGCCGTCGCCCAGTTCCCAGAACTTGCGCTCCGCGCCCCAGAAGCAGCCGAGCCCGAAGATCGCGCGCTCCATTCCCTCGGGATACGGCCCCTGCAGCGGACGCTTGTTGAGGAAATGCCGGTCCGCGGTCGGGACCGGAGAGGATCGGCCGGGCAGCGCCTCGGCGGCTTCGGGCATCGCGGTCTTCTTGCGCATGAACAGCATCGTCGTTCTCCAGGGTCTCAAAAGCGGCCGTCGAAGCCGATCGCGGGCGGCGGGCGGCGCCCCGCCCACAGCAACAGACATCCCATCAGCGCCGCCGCCACCGCCGCCGGCAGCTGGAAGACGGACGTCAGGACCGGATCCCAGAGCGCCGGATGGATTCCCCGCTCCACGAACTGCCTGAGCGCGGCCTCCCGCACGTCCAGCGCCCAACCGACCGTCTCGCCGAGCCGCACGATCCGGACGTCCGAGGCCGCGATACTGCGCGTGCCGTCCATGACTGCCAGCGCGAACCCGGCGCCCAGAAGCACCAGCCCAATCAATCGCAGCATCAGCCTCATCGCGCCACTCCCAACCTCACGGTCAGCAATCGGCCACGCCGAAAATGGGCCCGCGGCCTTCCGGCCGCAAGCGCCAACTCTCGCCGCTCGGGCGGCTCACCGGTCACGTCCGATCACGAAACGGACACACACCACCGGACCAGAATGCCGGGACCTGGCGATGCAGCCAAGCGCATGCCGGGCAAGCCCGCGGACCCGTCACGCGAAGGCTCCGGACGAGCCGGGATTCCCGGCTGCGGCTTTACAAAGCCGGTCACCAACCCCATAACCCGCCCTCCGCGGAGAGGTGGCCGAGTGGTTGAAGGCGCACGCCTGGAAAGTGTGTTTACGGGCAACCGTAACGCGGGTTCGAATCCCGCTCTCTCCGCCAAGCGCTACGTATATCTATATGATTTAGATAATGAATTTTCTGGACGGCTTTCCTGGTCCCACTTCCAGTCCC
>CAZVMY010000645.1:847-1604 GCA_964628955.1 uncultured Methylocystis sp. | reverse complement strand
CGCACGAGGCGGGATCACCGTTGCCGGAGTCGATGACGGCGGCGGCGGACGTCGCGACGCGCTGGGCGGTCCGCATCCAGACCCTCGTACGGACAGCGAAGTTGCTGGCGGTCTCGATCTGCGCCTCATCCAGCCCGCGAAGCACCGTCCGGTAGGTGCTCCATGCGGTGGCGAACGTCAGCAGCGCGATCGGGATCGTCAGCAGCCCGATAAGCAGGAAGAGGCGTCCGCGCAGGGTGCGGACATGGGGCAGGATCATCAGGCGCCACGGGTCTCCGAAATCGTGCCGTGAACGACCGGCGCGCTGTGCCGATCGGGTCCGATGTCGCCGACGGTCGTGATCGAGAGGAGTTCCGCCAGCCGGACACGGGCGCGATTGACACGGCTCTTGATCGTGCCGATCGCGACCCCGCAGATCTGGGCCGCCTCCTCGTAGGACAGTCCCGTTGCTCCGACCATGATCAGAACCTCCCGCTGCTCCTCCGGAAGCTTCGCCAGCGCGATGCGGAAATCCGCCAGATCGAGATGCCCTTCCTGTGCGCCATGGGTCGCGAGACGCTCGGCATAGATGCCATCGCTGTCCTGCACCTCACGTCCACGCTTGCGGTAGAACGAGTAATAGGTATTCCGCAGGATCGTGAACAGCCAGGCCCGCAGGCTGGTGCCGGGCGTGAACTTGTCCGCGTTGGCCCATGCCTTGACCAGCGTGTCCTGGACGAGATCGTCAGCCAGCTGCATCGAGCCCGAAACCGACGCC
>CAZVMY010000645.1:0-837 GCA_964628955.1 uncultured Methylocystis sp. | reverse complement strand
CCGCGAACGCGCGCAGATTGGGAATCTCCGCAATGAGTCCCGCCTTCAAGGCCTCGGCGGCGGCCTGGCGTTTCTCAGTCATCGCCGCCGCGTCCATTGCCGCCGCCCGATTCCCTGGCTTCCAGCTTGGCCAGCAGAACGAGGAACTTGTCGGGAACCGGCGCGTTCACGAGTTCGTCGTAGTGAGCCTTCAGCTGGCGACCGATCGCAGCCTGGGTGAGGGCATCGATGACCGGCATCTCGACGTCGTCGTCAACGTTGGAGTTCGGACCTGGCCTGGCCTCGATATTGTGCATGCGGAAGGCTTTCCTTGGTGATCGGGGAGCGGCGCGCGACCTGCTGGGGCCTCTCGCAGGAGCGGAAGCCAACACGATAAACGCAGTATGGCCGTTTGGGTTCCTGCGATACGAAAAAATAAAAATCTTGTAAATTCAGCTATTTGACTATTGGCTTAGCGCTCATTTCGCAAGAGCAGGCATGATGTCCGTCGCACAGCAGATCGCCCCTCATCTTCCGTTTCTCCGCCGTTTCGCACGGGCCCTCGGGGGTTCTCAGGCGAGCGGTGACGCCTACGTTGTGGCCACGCTCGAGGCATTGATCGAGGATCCGTCCTGCTTCCCCAAAGACCCGCACCCCAGGGTTGCGCTCTACAGCGTCTTCCTGAAGCTCTGGACGTCGGCGCAGGTCGGCGACTCGCCTGTCGCCCAACCGTCGAGCCATCCCGGCGAACACGCGCTCGACCAGCTCACGCCGCGATCCCGCCAGGCCTTCCTGTTGAGGACAGTGGAGGAGTTCGGGCTCGACGAGGTGGCCGCGGTCATGGGTATCGAGCGCGAG
>CAZVMY010000644.1:0-1609 GCA_964628955.1 uncultured Methylocystis sp. | reverse complement strand
GCAGCCGGCGTCGTAGGCCGCCTCGAACGCGGCGAAATCGACAGGCGCGCTCACCGCTGCGGCTAGTTCTGTGCGGCGGCGCCGGTCGCCTGCGCGAGGGCCCTCTCGTTGACGGTCGCGCCCAGGGCCGAGCGCAGACGTCCCACGTACTGGCTGATCAGATCATCCGCGGCGAGCCGGTCGATCTGGCCGCGCAGCGCCTTGGCTTCGGCCTCGGCGGGATCGAATGCCGGAATGACGACGTCCGTCACCTTGAGTACGAGCCGGTCGGCGCCGTTGGCCGCGGTCGCCGTCGTGACGCCGTCCTTCGCGATCGCGAACACGGACGCCTGCGCCGACGGGCCGATCGGCGACTGGCCCGATCGCGTCACGCCGGCGGCGATTTCCAGCGACAGCCCGGTCTCCTCGGCGAGTTTTGCCATCGACGTGCCGTCGGCGGCCTTCTTCGCAAGCTCTGCGGCCCGGGCGGTGAGGCGGCGATTGGCTTCCTCCTCGCGCCAGCGCCGTTCGACCTCTGCCTTCACGTCCTCGAAGCCGCGCTCCCGCGCCGCATCGATCGCCTGCACGTCGAACCAGAGATAGCCGCCGTCGCGCGTGGTCATCGCCTCGTTGTCGACGCCGATGTCCGAGGCGAAGATCGCCCGCACGAGGGCGTCGCGCTCCGGCAGCCCCTCGAACGGCCGACCGTTGCGGTCCATGCCGCCGGCGTCGATCCCGTCGATCCGGACGAGTGGAAGCTTGAGGTCCTCGGCCAGGGCCTGCAGCCCCTTGCCGGACGCGCGCAGGTCCTCGATCTCGTCGTGAAGTCGCGAGACCTTGTCGCGCACGGCGGGGTCGGCGGCGACCTTGGAGGCGATCACCTGCGGCCGCAGGCTGTCGCGCACGCTCTCGTAGGGCGGAGCGGTCACCGGCTCGACCGCCGACACCCGCAGCACGACCGGGCCGAACTGGCCGGCGACGACGTCGCTGGTCCCGCCTGCCGGAAGGTCGAAAGCGGCCGCCGCGACCGCCGGGTCGAGCAGCTCGTTCCGGCGCTTCAGGCCGAGATCGATATCGGCCTGCGGCAGCCCGAGCTGCTCGGCCAGTGCATCGAAGGTCGTGCCGGCCTTGAGCTTGTCGACGGCCGCGCGGGCCTCCGCCTCGCTGGGAAACACGATCTGCTGGATCCGCCTGCGCTCCGGCGTGCCGATCCGGCCGGCCTGGATCTCGGCGTCGTAGGCCTTACGGATCTCGTCTTCCGAGACGGACACCTCGGCCGCGAAGCCGAGCGGCTGAACCGCGAGCGCCGTCGCGACACGGTACTCCGGAGCGCGAAACTGGGCTTTGCGCTCCTCGAAGAACGCCTTCAGCGCGGCTTCGTCGGGCGGATCGATCGTTCCGACCGAAGCGGCGGGAAGGGTGAGGTACTCGATCGTCCGCGCCTCCGTCCGGTAGCGCTGCAGGGCGCCGACCAGCGCGTCGGGGGCGGCGAACCCGCCCGCGATGGCGTCGCCGATGTGCCGGCGGAGCGTCTCCTTCCGCTGCTCGTTGACGAGCAGCGCTTCGGTGAGCCCGTTCTGACGGAGATATTCCTCGAGCAGCGGCCGGCTGAACTGGCCGTTGCTGCCGC
>CAZVMY010000643.1:0-1610 GCA_964628955.1 uncultured Methylocystis sp. | reverse complement strand
CGCCTTGTCGAAATCGGCGTCGTCGAAGACGATGAAAGGGGCATTGCCGCCAAGCTCCAGCCCGACCCGCTTCACGGTGGACGCCGCCTGGCTCATCAAGAGCTTGCCGACCGCGGTCGAACCGGTGAAGCCGACGAAGCGCACGGCCGGATGCGACGTCATCACGCCGCCGATCGCCGACGCTTCGCCCGTCACGATGTTCAGCACACCTGCCGGCAGCCCGGCCCGGTGCGCGAGTTCGGCCAGGGCCAGCGCCGTCAGCGGCGTATCGGGAGCGGGCTTGATCACGAAGGTGCAGCCGGCGGCGAGGCCCGGCGCGCATTTGCGCGTGATCATCGCGGCCGGGAAATTCCACGGCGTGATCGCGGCGCAGACGCCGATCGGCTGCTTCGTCACGATGATGCGCGAATTTGGGAACGGCGACGGGATGGTCTCCCCGTAGATGCGCTTCGCCTCCTCCGCGTAGAACTCGATGAACGAGGCGGCATAGCCGATCTCGCCGCGCGATTCCGCCAGCGGCTTGCCCTGCTCGGCAGTCATGATCTGCGCCAGATCCTCCTGGTTCGCCATCATCAGCTCGAACCATCTGCGCAGGATTCCCGAGCGCTCCTTGGCGGTCTTCTTCGCCCAGGGCTTGAAGGCGGCCTCGGCGGCCTCGACCGCCCGGGTCGTCTCGTCGGCCCCGAACCGCGGCACCTTCGCCAGAACCTCACCCGTCGCGGGGTTGTCGACGGCGTCGGCGCCGGCGCCGATCCAGGCGCCGTTCACATAGCATTGCGACTTGAGAAGCGAGGAATCGTTCAACGTGAGCATGGAAGCCTCCGGGACCGCCGAATGCGGGTGGTCCTAGCACGCGGATCGCGCTGCTGACGAGATGGCGTCGCGGGCCGCCGGCGGCAAGCGGGCAAGGGGCGAGTCAGGCGGCCTTCGCGATCCGCACGTCGACATGCAGTCCCGCCGCTTGCGCGAGGCGCACCAGCGTATCGAGATCGAAAGTCGCGATGCGACCCCGCAACAAGTCCGATGCGCGGGTTTCGTCGAGGCCAAGGCGTGCCGCGGCTTCGGCCTGCGTCCATCCTTCGGCCCGCACGTGCGCCTCGAGAGCGATCAGCACGGTCGAACGGAGCCTCATGCCGACCGCGTCGGCCGGGCTATCCTCGATCGCGTCCCAGACGCTGTCGAACCGATCGACGGTCATCTCCGCATTGCCTTCTCGATGTCGCCGTATCGCCGGGTCGCCATTTCGAGGTCCGGCCGAGACGTGGCCTGCCCCCGCTTCTCGAAACAATGCAGCACATAGACCGCGTCGGCAAATTTCGCGACGTAGACCACCCTGTGCGCCCCGGCGACGGTTTTGATGCGTATCTCCTGCACGCCCGGACCGATGGTCCGCATCGGTTTCCAGTCGATCGGCTCGTAGCCGCGCTGAACCCTGTCGAGCTGATGGCCGGCGGCACGGCGCGCTTCCGTCGGAAAGGCCCGGAGATCATCGAGGGCGGATCCCATGAAGACGATGGGCTTCATGTCGTCGTCCGTGATTTCCGGTCTCCCCGCCCCTCACCGCCCCATCGGCGTGCACACCACCTTCTCGTCGTTGAGCACGTAGCAGA
>CAZVMY010000642.1:1335-1617 GCA_964628955.1 uncultured Methylocystis sp. | reverse complement strand
GCGCCTTCGGGTCCCAGCGGTGCCCGACCGAGCGTAGCGAGAAGACGCGCTCCTTCGCGCGGCTCTTCTCCTCGTCGCGCCGGGCGCCACCGATCGCCATGTCGAAGCCATGGCTGTCGAGCGCCTGGCGCAACGCCTGCGTCTTCATGACGTCGGTATGGACGCGCGAGCCGGAGTCGAACGGATTGACGCCGGCGGCCCGGCCGGCCTCGTTGACATGGATGATCGCGTCGAGCCCGAGCCGGGCGATCGTGGCGTCGCGGAAGGCGATCATCTCGCGGA
>CAZVMY010000642.1:0-1325 GCA_964628955.1 uncultured Methylocystis sp. | reverse complement strand
TCCACGTCGTGTCGACGTGCAGCACCGGGAACGGCAGCCGGCCGGGATGGACCGCCTTCATGGCAAGGTGCAGCAGGACGGTCGAATCCTTGCCGATCGAATAGAGCAGGACCGGGTTTTCGGCGGTGGCGAGCACTTCGCGGATGACGAAGATCGCTTCGGCTTCGAGCGCCTGCAGGCGGGTAAGCTGGATCATGGCCGGGCCTCCTGCGCGGTGGCGCGCGACAGCCGGCCATCGTCCGTGACGTGCAGGCCGCATTCCTTCTTCGCTTCGTCCTCCCACCACCAGCGCCCCGCGCGCTCCGGCTCGCCCGGTCGGATCGCGCGCGTGCAGGGCGCGCAGCCGATCGAGAGGAAGCCCTGCGCATGCAGCGCGTTGACCGGCACGTCGTGCCGCGCGGCGAAGGCTGCGACCTGCTCGCGCGTCCAGTCGGCAAGGGGCGAAAGCTTCAGGAGCGCGCGATCGGCGTCGAACGAGACCACCGGCACGCCGGCGCGCGCGGCGGACTGGTTGCCGCGTAGACCGGTGATCCAGCCGGCGGCGCCCGCGAGCGCCTCTGCGAGCGGCCGCACCTTGCGGATACCGCAGCACGCCTCGCGCGCCGCGATCGTGTTCCGAAAACCGTTGATCCCGTCGCGGGCGACCAGCGTCGCGACCGCGTCGGGGGCCGGGGAGAACGGTCGGACCTTCACCCCATAGCGCGCCTCGGTCGCGGCCCAGACGTCGTAGGTCTCGGGGAACAGCCGGCCGGTGTCGAGCGTCACGAGATCGACGTCGAGCCCGGCCTCGGCGATCCAGTGCGTCAGCACCTGATCCTCGAGACCGAAGCTGGTCGTCAGCACGATCCGCCCGGTCACGGCCTGCCGGAATCGCGCGAGCCGCCCGGGCGGTCCGAGCGTACGGAGTGCCCGGTCGAGGTCCGTGGCGGCGGGATGCGGGCCGGGAGCTGACATGGCGAAATTTCTGCCTGCGCTGCGAAGCCCGGAAGATATGGCCGCGCACCCCACCCCCGCAAGTTACTGAGGGAGAACGGAAAAGTCGAATTTCGGGCGATTGCTGGAACGAAGCGGTCGATTATCGGCGCCCTGTGCGAAATCCTTCGCCGGCGGCTTTTCGCCGCCCGACCGCTACTCTGCGGCCTCCTGCCGTTCGGCCTGCCGGGGCGCCACGATGAAGCCGCCCGATTGCCGCGCCCAGAGTTCCGCGTAGTGGCCACCCTGCGCGATCAGCGCCTCGTGCGTGCCTTCCTCGACGATGCGGCCGCCGTCCATGATGATCAGCCGGTCCATGATCTGCAGCGTCGAGAGCCGGTGCGCGATGGCGA
>CAZVMY010000641.1:0-1618 GCA_964628955.1 uncultured Methylocystis sp. | reverse complement strand
GGCAAAAGTTAACGCAACCTTAACGGATGAAAACAGATACCACATGTTAAGGTTAATCCCATCACGCGCAATCGTCGCATCACGCGCTGATGAACGGCGGTTGATCGGGCGTTTGCGCGATCCTGTGGCCGGGTGATAACGAGGCTCATGGAGTTCGCCGATCTCGAAGACATCGTCCGGGCGTTCCGCGTCGTGGACGGCGATGATTTCGATCTCGCCGAGTACGAGACGCGGGACGACGATGCGGTAGGCGTCACGAAGGCGGAAGCGGCGAAGCTGGTTTCGGAAGGCGTCGCGCGTCTCGCGCGGCTTCAGGAGAAGCTCTACGCGCACAACCGCTGGGCCGTGCTGCTGATTTTCCAGGCCATGGACGCCGCCGGCAAGGATTCGACGATCAAGCACGTCATGTCGGGCGTCAATCCGCAGGGCTGCCAGGTCCACGCCTTCAAGCGGCCGTCCGAGGAGGAGCTCGACCACGATTTTCTGTGGCGGACGACGAAGGCGCTGCCGGAACGCGGCCGGATCGGCCTGTTCAACCGGTCCTATTACGAGGAGACGCTGGTCGTCCGGGTGCATCCCCGGATCCTCGACGCGCAGCGGCTGCCGGCCGGGCTCGTCGACGACGACGTCTGGGAGGGTCGGTTCGAGTCGATCCGGGAGTTCGAGGAGCACCTCGCCCGCAACGGCACGCTGATCGTCAAGTTCTTCCTCCACCTGTCGCGGGAGGAGCAGAAGGAACGGCTGATCGCGCGGATCGACGAGCCGGACAAGAACTGGAAGTTCGAGGCCGGCGATCTCGTCGAACGCGCCCGCTGGGACGATTACATGGCCGCCTATGAGGCGATGATCCGGGCGACCGCGCGCAAGCGCGCGCCCTGGTACGTGATCCCGGCCGACGACAAACCGTTCATGCGCATGGCGGTGGTCGCGGCCATCGTTCGGGAACTGGAGAAGCTCGATCTCGCGTTCCCCGAAATAGAGCCCGAGCAACGGGCGAAACTGCTGGCGGCGAAACGCCAGCTCCTCGCCGAACGGGACGATTGAGGATCAGCCGGGACCAGCCAGCCCCGTCTCGACGAACACCCGCATGATGTGATGCGCGATCGCCATCGGCGGCGGCGCGGTGATCCCTTCGGCGTGCGTCCCCGCGAGGATCATCGCCACCTGCTCCCGGCTGAACCAGCGTGCATCGGCGAGTTCCGCGTCGCCGAGCGTGATCTGCTCGCTTACGGCCTGGGCCATGCAGCCGATCATCAGCGATGCCGGAAACGGCCAGGGCTGGGACGCGACATACCGAACGCGCCCGGTCCGGATGCCCGATTCCTCCAGAATCTCGCGCCGGACAGCATCCTCGATCGTCTCTCCGGGCTCCAGAAACCCGGCGAGACACGAATAGCGGCCTTCGGGGAAGTTGGCGCCGCGCCCGAGAAGGCAGCGGTCGCCGTCCACGGCCAGCATGATGACGACCGGGTCGGTGCGCGGGAAATGCTGCGCGCCGCACTGGCCGCAGTCCCGCCGCCACCCCGCCGAGGACGCCGGTGTCGGCCGGCCGCAGTTCGCGCAGAATCGGTGGCGGCGGTGCCAGTAGCACAGCGCCTTCGCGGTGGCCAGGGCATTG
>CAZVMY010000640.1:0-1628 GCA_964628955.1 uncultured Methylocystis sp. | reverse complement strand
CTTCAGGCTGACGAAGATCACGCCGGCATTGGGCGCGTTGGTGAAGGTCGCGCCGTCGAAGCCGGCGAAGGCGACCGAATGGCCGACGCCCGGCGTCGTCAGGATCAGGTCGGAGGCCCGCTTGATGACGGCGTCGGTCCGTTCGAGGCTGGAGCCCGGCGGCAGCTGGAACGCCGCAATCAGATAGCCGCGATCCAGCTGCGGCACGAGCCCGGTCGGCGTCGTCGAGAACGTGTGGAACGTGGCGTAGAGCAGCCCGCCATAGACCACGAGCAGGACCACGGACACGCGGAGCAGCCCGCGCGTCAGCCGGCCGTAGCCACGCGACAAGCGATCGAAGACCCAGTTGAAACCCTTGAAGAAGCTCGTCAGCGGCAGTGCCAGCCAGCCGAGCAAGGTGCGGCGCTTCGGCCCGTGGTCGTGCGGCTTCAGCAGCAGAGCGGCCAGCGCGGGCGAGAGCGTGAGCGAGACCAGCGCCGAGAACAGCGTCGACACCGAGATCGTCAGCGCGAACTGCTTGTAGAAGGCGCCGGACAGGCCCGTGATGAACGCGGTCGGCACGAAGACCGCGCAGAGCACCAGCGCGATCGCGACGAGCGCTCCGCCGACCTCGTCCATGGTCTTGTAGGCGGCGTCGCGCGGGCTCATGCCCTCGCCGAGATAGCGCTCGACGTTCTCCACCACGACGATCGCGTCGTCGACGACGATGCCGATCGCAAGGATCAGCCCGAACATGGACAGGTTGTTCAGCGTGAAGCCGAACGCCGCCATCACGAAGAAGGTGCCGATGATCGACACGGGGATTGCGACCAGCGGAATGATCGCCGCGCGCCACGATTGGAGGAAGAGGATGACCACGAGCACCACGAGGATGATCGCCTCGATGAACGTCTCGAACACCGCGTCGATCGACTGCTGGATGAACTCGGTCGGGTTGTAGACGATCGTGTAATCGAGCCCGCGCGGGAAGCCCCGCTTCGCCTCGTCCATCGTGCCCTTCACGGCGGCGGCCGTCGACAGCGCGTTGGAGCCGGGGCGCTGGAAGATCACGATCGCGGTCGCGACCTTGTTGTCGAGATAGGCGTTGAGCGAATAGTCCTGACTTCCAAGTTCAACGCGGGCCACGTCGCGCAGCCGCGTCGTCTCGCCGTTCGCCTCGGTCTTGATGACGATCTCGTTGAACTGTTCGGGGCTGGAGAGCCGCCCGAGGGTCTGCACCGAGAGCTCATACGCGCCGCCCGGAGAAGTCGCCGGCGGCTGGTTGATCGCGCCGGCGGCGACCTGAAGATTGGCGCCCCTGAGCGCGGTCACGACATCGGTCGCGGTCATGCTGCGCGCGGCGACCTTCGCGGGGTCGAGCCAGACGCGCATCGAGTAGTCGCGGGCGCCGAAGATCGACACCTGGCCGACGCCGTCGATGCGGGCCAGCGCGTCGCGAATATTCAGCGTCGCGTAGTTGGAGACGTACTGCTGGTCATAGGTGCCGTCCGGCGACACCATGTGGATGACCATCATCAGATCGGGCGAGGACTTCCGGACGGTGACGCCCAGCCGCCGCACATCCTCCGGCAACCGCGGGTCCGCGACGGCGACCCGGTTCTGCACGAGCACCTGAGCCTGGTCGATGT
>CAZVMY010000639.1:0-1634 GCA_964628955.1 uncultured Methylocystis sp. | reverse complement strand
ACTGGATCTCGATCTATCCGGGCGTCGCGCTGATCGTGCTGATCGTCGCGATCAACCTCGTCGGCGACCGGCTGCGCGACCAGATCAATCCGAGGCTGAAGCGGTGACGGCGCTGCTCGCGGTCGAAGGTCTGCGCACGCATTTCTTCACCCGCGCTGGCGTGGTGAAGGCGGTGGACGACGTGTCGTTCACGCTGGAGACCGGAAAGGTGCTGGGCCTGGTCGGTGAATCCGGCTCCGGCAAGACCGTTACCGGCTATTCTATCCTGGGGCTGGTCGATCCACCGGGGCGGATCGCGGGCGGGCGGATCCTGTTCAAAGGGCGCGACCTCGCGAAGGAGACGCCCGACGCGCTGCGGGCGATCCGCGGCCGCGACATCTCCATGGTCTTCCAGGACGCGACTGCGACGCTCAACCCCGTGCTGTCCATCGGCACGCAGATGGGTCTGGCGCTGGCCGCCCATGCCAGCCTGCCCGCCGTCGCCGCCCGAACGCGGCTGGTCGAGACGCTGGCCCGCGTCGGCATCCCCGATCCGGCGGCGCGGCTCGAGGCCTTCCCGCATCAGCTTTCCGGCGGCATGCGCCAGCGGGTCGCGATCGCGATCGCGCTGCTGCACGCGCCGGCGCTGATCATCGCCGACGAGCCGACGACCGCGCTCGACGTCTCCGTGCAGGCGCAGATCATCACCGAGATGCGCGATCTCGTGCGGCGCTCGGGCACGGCGATGCTCTGGATCACGCACGACCTCGCGACCGTGTCGAGCCTCGCCGACGACGTCATCGTCATGTACGCCGGCAAGGTGGTGGAGGCGGGCCCCGTGCGGGCAGTGCTGCGGGCGCCGCGCCATCCCTATACGCGCGGGCTCCTCGACAGCGTGCCGAGCGCGAACCGGCGCGGCGCCGATCTCGCGCAGATTCCGGGCTCCACGCCGTCGCTGCTGGCGCTCCCGGAGGGCTGCGCCTTCCGGCCCCGTTGTCCCCGGGCTCGTCCCGATTGTACGATACAGCCGGAGATCACGCGTGTCGGACCGACCGCGTTCCGCTGCCACCATCCGCTGGACCCGTCGATCGGGGCAGCGGCATGACCGCGCTGCTGGTGCTGGACCAGGTGCGCAAGCGCTTCGATCCGCAGATCACGCTGGGCGACCGCATCGCGGCGAAACTCGGCGGCGCCGTCGAAACCCGCGCCGTCCAGGCCGTACGCGGCGTCAGCCTCACGCTCGAAGCCGGCGAGACGCTGGGCCTCGTCGGCGAATCCGGCTGCGGGAAATCGACGCTCGGCCGCATGGCCGCCGGCATCATGGCGCCGAGCGACGGGACCGTGCGGCTCAGCGACGGGCCGGTGGTCTCGCCGGGCGGCCACAAGCTGACGACCCGGATCCAGACCGTGTTCCAGGACCCATTCGCCTCGCTCAACCCACGCATGACGGTCGGCGCCATCCTTTCCGAAGGTCCGGTCGTGCATGGTCTCGTCAGCCGCCGCAACGCGCGCGACTACGTCGCCGGCTGGCTGGAGCGGGTCGGGCTCGATCCCGCCTACGTGAGCCGCTATCCGCACCAGTTCTCCGGCGGCCAGCGCCAGCGCGTGGCGATCGCCAGGGCGCTCGCGATGCAGCCCGACATCCTCGTCTGCGA
>CAZVMY010000638.1:0-1642 GCA_964628955.1 uncultured Methylocystis sp. | reverse complement strand
AGACGATGCTGTTGCTGCCCTGGGTCAGCACCGTGTCCGCTCCGACCTGCTGCAGGAGCCCGATCGCCTGCGCAGCGTTCGACACGCCGAAGCCGGTGAGCTGCACTGTGTCGAAACTGTCGAAGCCGAGGATCGTGTCGCGACCACCGTCGGCGGCATTGAAGCTGAAGTGGTCACTGCCGCGGCCGCCCGTCAGGAAATCGTCGCCGGCGCCGCCGGTCAGCGTGTCGTTCCAGGAGGGGAGCGCCGTTTTCATGAACGTGTCCAGCGCTGAAGCTGTGAGCGCAACGTGTTCGGGGGATTCGGAGAAGTTGATCAGGGCCCCGGCACGACTGAGTCCGGCATTGAGCTGGCCAACCCAGTAGTCGAGCCCAGCCGGGTCGGCACCCCGGTTGAGGACGTTGGTGTAGAGCAGCGAGACGAACTGCGTATTGCTGAGGCTGTTCAGTGCGCCGTAGGTGGCGGTGAACTCGGCCGAGTTTATGAAGGCGTTGGCGAGTTCGCCGAGCGTGGCGCCGTTGTAGCGGGCGGCCGTCCAGCCTTCGAACCCGGCGGCGTCGGCACTGCGGTTGAACGCACTGTCGTACATGCGGAAGACCTGGCCGGCGTGGTCACGAACGTCGGTAGACAGCCGGAACTCGTTCGATTCGGAGAAACCCGCGACGACTTCGGCGCGGCCGACACCGCTGTTGAGCTGACCGGTCCAGAACGACAGCCCGGCCGCATCCGGACCACGGTCGAGCACGTTGTTGTAGAGCAGCGTGACGAATTGGGTGTTGTCCAGGTTGCCATAACGGGCCTGGAACTCGGCCGAGTTGACGAAGCCGCCGGCGATCGAGGCCACCGATTGCCCCGCGTCTAGTTGTCCGGCCCAGAACGAGTGGCCGGCATCGTCCGGCCCGCGATCGAGCGTCGCCAGATAGAGCCGCCGCGCTGCTGCGGCGCCCGCGGTCCATGACACCGGACCATCGGCGATCAGCACGTCGTTGCCGGCCTCATCGAGAATGAGATCGTTTCCGGCACCACCGCGCAGCGTGTTGTCACTGTTGCCACCATGGATGGTATCGGCCAGGGCCGTGCCGATGACGTTACGGATGTTTGTGACGATCTCGGTGTTGCCGAACGTGTCGATGGCCGAATCTGGTGGCAGCCCTACGCGGGAGCCGTTGCCAAGCAGGTTGACGACGACACCTAGAGGCCCGCCTTCTGCGGAATAGTCGACAGTATCGAGGCCTCCGCCCCCGTTGAGCGTATCGACACCGTCACCACCGACCAGAGTATCCGAACCCGCGAAACCGCTTATGACGTCTGCCTGCGCAGTGCCAACCAAGAGGTCATTACCGGTGGTTCCGTTGATCGTCGCCATTTCGAACTCCTCTTTCTGGAGGAACTATCACGACGGAACAAACGACGGATCACCCAATTGGGTATGCGGCGAGGCGAAACCGGAAAGATTCCAGGCATAAACCTTGGCTCTCCGGCCAGAGCGCGCCTCAGACGAAGAGCCAGCCGTTGTTGACGGAGGCCTGGACGGTGGCGAGCTGGGTGTCCTGGAAGACGATGCTGTTGCTTCCCTGGGTCAGGACGGTGTCCGCTCCGACCTGCTGCAGCAGCCCGATCGCCTGCGCGGCGTTCGACACGC
>CAZVMY010000637.1:0-1643 GCA_964628955.1 uncultured Methylocystis sp. | reverse complement strand
CCAGTCGCTCGGGGAGGGCATGTACGGCCGGGACGCCGACGGTCGCTTCGTGGTCTACCAGGGCGACGACGAGCGCTACGACTACGTCTACAAGTTCGTGACCGCCGGCCGCGTCGATCCGAACAACCGCGCCGCGAACATGAACCTGCTCGACGAGGGCACGCTGTTCGTGGCCCGCTACAAGCCGGACGGCACCGGCGATTGGCTGCCGCTCGTCTTCGGCCAGGGTCCGCTCACCGCGGCCAACGGCTTCGCCAGCCAGGCCGACGTGGTGATCGAGGCGCGGCGCGCCTCCGACCTGCTCGGCGCGACCAAGATGGACCGCCCGGAGGACGTGGAAGCCAATCCGAAGACCAACAAGGTCTACGTGCTCCTGACCAACAACAACCGCCGCAAGGCGGAGGAAGTGGACGCGGCCAACCCGCGTGCCGACAACCGCTTCGGCCATATCGTCGAGATGCTGCCGACCGGCGGCGACCATGCCTCGACCACCTTCACCTGGGAGGTGCTCGTCAAGTGCGGTGATCCGTCGGTCGCCGCGGTCGGTGCGACCTTCAACCCGAACACCACGAAGGACGGCTGGTTCGGCATGCCCGACAACTGCGCGGTCGACGCCATGGGACGGCTGTGGATCGCCACGGACGGTAACGCCCCGTCCAAGACCGGTCGCGCCGACGGCGTCTGGGCGATCGAGACCGATGGCCCGGCGCGCGGCACCTCGAAGCTGTTCTTCCGCTGCCCCAACGGGGCCGAACTCTGCGGACCGGAAATGACGGCGGACATGACGACGTTCTTCATGGCCGTCCAGCATCCGGGTGAGGCGGACGACGATGATCCGAACGCGAAGCCTGCGACCTACGAGACGCCCTCGACCCGTTGGCCCGATCATCGGCCGGACATGCCGCCGCGGCCGTCCGTCCTCGCGATCACGAAGCGCGGCGGCGGCAAGATCGCGGTCTGATCTCGGACAGGAGCCGTCCGGGAGGCCGCGCAGCCTTCCGGTTCGGCTCCGCCTTGATCGAAAAAAGAAAAAGCCGCGGCATGTGCCGCGGCTTTTTCAATGGCCTGCTCTCATTCGATGGACCTGGTCTTTGCGGGCCGTTCAGCGACGAAACCGCTTCAGCGGCGGCCCGTGTTCGAGGCGCGGCGCTCCGCATAGAGGGCGACGTCACGGATGATCTGCCGCGGCCGGCTGGCCTCGCGGGCGGCGAATTCCGCAGCGCGCTTCGCTTCGCGGGCAGCCTCGGCGGCGCGTTCGGCCTCCTCGCGCTCGGCCTTCTCACGGGCAACCTTTTCCTCGGCGGCCCGGCGGACGGCCTCCTTCTCGGCGACGCGGGTTTGTCTCGCCCGGATGATCGCCTCACGCTCGGCGATGCGCGCCGCCACTGCGGGATCGTCCGCGCCGGGCTTGGCCCGGAATTTCTCCAGCAGTGCCTTCTTGGCGTCAGCCGAATGGGCTTGCCTGTCCTTGAATCCGCTGTCCTTGAAGATGCTCAATGACGACCTGTCTCTTGGGCCGCGACCGAAGGCAGCACGCTGCTGGTTGGGGTCGATACGGCTGGTGGTGGCTCGCTTTAGTCAGAAACGCGGCGACACGGCGCCGGCAGTGGCTTGGCGAGCGACCTCAAACCACGGCACGTCTA
>CAZVMY010000636.1:0-1643 GCA_964628955.1 uncultured Methylocystis sp. | reverse complement strand
CCGCGGCCGCGTCGTCGCCGGCCTTCGCTTCGACCCACTCGCCGGCCGTCCCATCGACGTGGCGCTCCTTTTTCCAGAAGGGCGCACGGGTCTTGAGATAATCCATCATGAAGCTGGCGGCCTCGAACGCTGCCGCCCGGTGCGCCGAGGCAGCAACCACCAGCACGATGTTGCCGCCCGGCTCGATCAGGCCGTGCCGATGGATCGCGACGAGGCCCGCAAGCGGCCAGCGCGCCTCGGCCTCGGCCGCGACGCGGGCCATCTCGGCCTCCGCCATGCCCGGATAATGCTCGAGTTCGAGTGCCGCCAGCGTCCCTCCCTCGTCACGGCAGAGCCCGGTGAAGGTCACGACGGCGCCGACGTCGGTGCGCCCGTCGGTGAGCGCGCGGACCTCCGCGGCGGCATCGAAATCCTCCCGCTGGACGCGAACGGTCGCCGCCATCGCGATCGCTCAGCCCCCAGTCATCGGCGGAAAGAACGCAACCTCCGCGACGCCGGCCAGCGGCCGGTCGTGCGCGGCATGCACCTTGTCCACCGCCGCACGGATCAGGGGCGCGTTCTCGAAGGCGTGCGCGTATTCCTCGCCCCGGGTCCTGAGCCAGGCGAGGAGATCGGCCACCGTCGCCACGTCCGCCGGCAGGTCGACCGTCTCCTCGGATTTGCCGATGCGCTCGCGGACCCAAGCGAAGTAGACGAGCTTCATGCCTTCATGTCCTCGTCGACGAGGTGACGAACGCCCGATCGCAGGTAATCCCAGCCAGAATAGAGCGTCAGGACTGCGGCGATCCAGAGGAGCACGAGCCCCAGCGACAACGTCCAGCCACGCGGCAGCAACTGGTCCCCCGCCGGACCGACCACGAGAAAGCCGAGCGCGACCATCTGCGCCGTCGTCTTCCACTTCGCGACCCGTGTCACCGGGACGCTGACACGCAGTTCCGCGAGAAATTCCCGCAGGCCCGAGACGAGGATCTCGCGACACAGGATCACCAGCCCGGCCCAGATCGATACGCTGCGGATCGTGCCGTCTGCGACCAGCATGAGGATGCAGGCGGCAACCAGCAGCTTGTCGGCGATCGGGTCGAGCATCCGCCCCAGGGCCGATTGCTGCGACCAGGCCCGTGCGAGATAGCCGTCGAGAAAGTCGGTCACGCCGGCGAGCACGAAGATCGCGAACGCCGTCCAGCGCGCCCAGGTCTCGTTGGGCCAGAACAGCAGCGCGACGACCGCCGGCACCGCGGCTATCCGCCCGTATGTCAGGATGTTGGGCAGGCTGAAGGGATGAGGCCGGCGCGGTGTCATGGCCGTGCTGCTAACGCAGAACGACGGTGATGTCTTCCCCTCAGACCGGCCTCGAAGCCGGGTCGTCAGGCGGCCCGCAGGTCCGCGACGAAGTTCCGCAGGCGCGTGTCGAGAACCTGGTTGCTGCTGGCGAGCTGCCGCGCGACCTCCAGCACCTGCGCAGCCGCGGCGGTGGTGTCGCCGTTGGCGCGTTCGACGGCACCGATCTCCTGCGTCACCGTTTCGGTGCCGCGCGATGCGCCATCGGCGCTGCGGGCGATCTCCTGCGTCGCGGCGCCCTGCTGCGTGATCGCGGCGCTCACGGAGATGAACGCTTCGCTGATCTCGCTCACGGTCGAGCGGAT
>CAZVMY010000635.1:0-1652 GCA_964628955.1 uncultured Methylocystis sp. | reverse complement strand
CGTTCCATCCGCGATTGGCAACGCGCCGAAGCCGCGCCGGCGCCGCTCGGCGGCGGTGACTGGTCGGGCCTATTCCTCGCACCGGACCGCGTTACGCTCTACGCGCGGATCGACCGCCGTTTCCAGGCTATGCTGGACGCCGGCGCCTGGGACGAGGTCACCCGGCTCGCCGCGCGCGGCCTGCCGGCCAACCGCGGCGTGATGAAGGCGCATGGCGTGCCGCATCTGCTCGCGCATCTCGCGGGAAACATGCCGGTGGAGCGCGCGATCGAACTCGGTCAGCAGGACACCCGCAACTATGCCAAGCGCCAGTTCACCTGGGCGCGCCGCCGCATGGCAGACTGGACCTGGCTGGACGAGCCGGCTCTCGCCGCCTTGCACGCCGCGCTCACCCCTTTACGCCCTTGAAGAGCTGATAGAACGTCACGATCACCTCGACGACGATCAGGGCCACGATGGTCGCTTCGAGGCGCAGGCCGTGCTGCGCGTCGATGAGGTCGCGCAATGCGCGGGCGGTCTCCTGCACCACGCCGATCTTGCGGGCGAGCGTGCCGGCGCGCTCGGTGAGTTCGTACTCGTCCTCGAGCCGCGCATAGAGACGCTCGAGGTCCGGCCGGTCCCAGAGCACGTCCGGCTTGTCGTCGACGGCGACGCGGCCGGACATGCGGTGATCGACGAGCAGCGCCTCGCCGATGATCTTGAGGATGTTCCGGCGCTGCGTCGGCACGCGGCCGTGCCGGGCGAGATCGCGGGCCAGCGGATCGATGACGTCGAACACGGCGCTGACCTGCCGTTCGTTGTGTGCCATCGCGACGCTCTTGGCGAGCGCATCGGCCACGACCAGAAACCGCTCGGCCGAGAGGTCGCGAACCTGGATCGGCCCGCCCGGCGGGATCTGGTCCTCCTTCTCCGCCGTGACCTCCATGGTCACGATCTCATCCTCCAGCCGGGTGACGCCCGAGATGATGCGAGGCCGGAGCTTGCGGAGGATGTCGTCCTCCTCGACCGGCGACAGGCCCGAAAGCACCGCGACGCCGTACCGGAGCAGCGCGACGTAGCCGGTCTCGCCCACGCGGAACGCGAACGGCGCCGACGCGATCATGTCGGAGCGCTCCAGCCCGCTGGTGTCGATCCGGTCGCCGAGCAGGATCGCCCGGACCGTGCGGCGCAGCGGCGGACTGGACGGTTGGCCGGAACTCAAGGCGATGGGAACTGCGAGCGACATGGCGGCACGCTAGCGCAAACCGCCGAGTGAGACGAGATCGGGACGTGCTTGACGGGGTTCGGGCCCTCGGCTAGCGTTTTCAAAATGATGTGGAGCAGACGCGTGAGCGCGATCCTTATCGTATCGATGGCACCGGTGACAGGGCGGGGATAGCTCCCGCTCCTGCACCTGGTGCTGAACCCGAGGGCCCGCGAGGCCCTTTTTTGTTGCCTGCCGTCACCCGCCGACCAGAACCGAACGCCGAGGAGATCACCATGAGCACCGAAACCGCCGCGACGATGACGGGTGCCGAGATGGTGGTGCGGGCGCTGCAGGATCAGGGCGTCAGCCACATCTTCGGTTACCCCGGCGGCGCGGTGCTGCCGATCTACGATGCGCTGTTCCATCAGGACAGCGTGCGGCATGTGCTCGTGCGCCATGAGCAGGG
>CAZVMY010000634.1:0-1659 GCA_964628955.1 uncultured Methylocystis sp. | reverse complement strand
CCTCTCTGATTGGGGTCGTTGAGGTCAAGCTGCTTCTGTTCGTTTTCGATCCGGCTCGTGTCGTCCCGTGGGTCACACGCTTCTCTTCGCGGTCGGCGCTTGGCCGCCGCATGATGGGGTCAGGAGGGCGAGGCGTCTCAATCTGTTTCACGACCTTGGGGTTTGCGCCCGCAGGTTCTGGACTCTCAACGAGATCGCCTTGCCCATCGTCCCCACGGGAACGATCCGGTTCACCCTTTCGGGATCATGCGTCGTGTCTGGTCCTCCCGTTTCGGAGCTGTGCGTCAGGCTGCGGCCGTGGCGCCGTTGGCGGGGTCCTTGCCCCAGCGGAACTCGGCGCCGTCGCTCCACATGCGATGGAGGATGACGGCGAGCTTGCGGGCGACCGCGACGCGGGCGCGGGCCATGCCGCGCGACTTGGCGATCTTCATCCCCCAGGCCCGCAGGCTGGACCACTTTTTGCTCCGCACCAGCAGGGTGTGCGCCGCCTCGTAGAGAGCGGTGCGGGCGAGTTCGTCGCCGCACCGGCTGATCTTGCCCTGGATGTCGGTCTCGCCGGACTGGTAGCGCGCCGGCGTCAGGCCAAGATGGGCGCCGACATCGCGGGACCGCTTGAACCGATCCGGTCGGTCGATCGTCGCCCGGAATGCGAGCGCGGTAATGGGCCCCACGCCCGGCACGCTCATCAGCCGCCGGCAGACCGCCTCCTTCTTGACGAGATCCATCACCTGCTTCGTCAGCATGGCGAGCGCGCCCAGCATGGTGGCCAGCACCGTAAGAAGCGGTTCGACGAGCTGCATCACCACCGGATCGTCACCTGCCAGTTCGCGTACGCGCCCAGCGAAGGCCGGACGGCCGGGCGTGCCGAGCTTGAAGCCGGCCTCGCGCAGGATCGCCCGCACCACATTCTCGATCGAGCGCATCTCGTTGAGCACAGTGCGGCGCGCCACCAAAAGCGAGCGCCACAGCCGGCATTGGCGGCTCTTGACGTGGACCTGCCGGAACCAGCCCGTCCGCATGATCTGCGCCAGAGCGCGGGCGTCGTTGCGGTCGGTCTTGTTGGGCATCGTCTTCATCGCGGCATTGGCCTGGCGCGTCTCGATGCAGATCGCCGGCAAGCCCGCCGCGCGAAGCCCTTCATGAAGCCAGGCCGTCAGCGAGCAGGCCTCCAGGCCGATGCGCTCCAGCGGCAGGTCGAACTGCTTCAAGGCCGCAGCCAAAGCGACAGGCTCGCTCGCCGTCCGCGCTTCCTTCACGATCCGCCCTGTTCCATCGACAACGCAGATCGCGGTCTCTTCCAGCGACACGTCCAGTCCGGCATAATAGTCCATGGCTGCTCCTTCCCGATGCTTGTGGCCGCTCAACACGGACCACGTTCCAACATCCCGAACGGAGCAGCCACCCTCAGGTTGAGACCCCAATCACCCCATCTGACCCTACCGATCGCGATCATCATGATCATCCCGATGGGCCTGCTTGCCGCCATGACCGGCGTCTGGCTGACGGCCGGCGACAACAACGTCTTCACCCAGATCGGTCTGGTGGTTTTGGTGGGGCTGTCGGCCAAGAACGCGATCCTGATCGTCGAATTCGCCCGCGAACTGGAATTCGAGGGCAGGACGCCGGTGAAGGCCGCGATCGAGGCCAGCCGCCTGCGGC
>CAZVMY010000633.1:0-1666 GCA_964628955.1 uncultured Methylocystis sp. | reverse complement strand
TCTGGCGCACGCCCTCGTAGCCGTGCTCCAGCATGCCCTCGTACCACTTGGGGTTCAGCATGCGGGTGCGGGTCTCGAGCGCGACCTGCTCCGTCAGCGTGCGGACCTGGCCGTCGCCGCGCGTCTGGTCCCCGATGTAGACCGGCGCGCCCTCGCCGCCCTTGGCGCGGCGCACGGCACGGCTCACGCCCCCCAGGGTGTCGAAGTAAGTGTCGACCGTGGTGACGCCGAGCTCGACCGACTCGAGGTTCTGATAGGCGAGGTCGACCCCCGCGAGCACGCTGCGCAGCAGGTCGGGCTGCTGCACCGGCCGCCCGCCGCGGCCGTAGGCGAAGCCCTTGCGACGGGTGTAGGTCTCGGCCAGCTCGTCTTCGTCGGACCAGCGGCTGCTGTCGACGAGGTTGTTGACGTTGGCGCCATACGCGCCCTCGGCGTTGCCGAACACGCGCAGCGCCGCCGTTTCGAGATCCCCGCCATGCTCTGCCAGATAGGCGAGCGCGTGCTTGCGCACGAAGTTCATGGTCTCGGGCTCGTCGGCGCCGGCCGCGAGGAAGGCAGCCTCGGCGAGCAGCTTGATCTGCAGCGGCAGCAGGTCGCGGAAGATGCCCGAGAGCGTGACGACGACGTCGATCCTGGGACGGCACAGCTCCGCGAGAGGGATGAGCTCGGCACCTGCCAGCCTTCCGTAGCCGTCGAAGCGCGGGCGTGCGCCGATCAGCGCCAGCGCCTGCGCGATCGGGGCGCCCTCGCTCTTGAGGTTGTCGGTGCCCCACAGGACGATCGCGATGGTCTCGGGGAAGTCGTTGCCGTCCGCCATGTGGCGCTGGACCAGCCGCGCCGCCTGCCGCGCCCCGTCCGCGACCGCGAAGGCGCTGGGGATCCGGAACGGATCGAAGCCGTGCAGGTTGCGGCCGGTCGGCAGCACCGCCGGGGTGCGGATCAGGTCACCTCCCGGCGCCGGCCGGACGAAGCGGCCGTCCAACGCATGGACCAGAGCCGGAACCTCGTGGTCCTCGGCGAGCTGCCGGTCGATGCGCGCGAGATCGCCGAGCGTCGCGAGGGTCGCGGCGTCCCCGGCCGGCTCCGCGCCAGCGACGAGCGCCTCGATGGCGGCGCGCGTCACGCCTGGGCCGGGCGCTGCATCCGCGATGGCGCACAGCATGTCCACGCGGGCTTCCGGCCCGAGGCCCTCGCCGACCACGTGCAGTCCGTGCGGGATCAGGGCGTATTCGAGTTCGAGCAGCTTTTCGCCCAGCCGCATCACGTGGCGATCGAGGTCGTCCCAGGCGGGGTCCGCCGTGGCGAGATCGAGCGCCGCGGCCTGGGCCTGGATCGCCTGGCCGAGCGCCGGCGCTTCGGGCGCGCCGGGCGCGAGGCCCCGCCAGCGCTCGATTGACGCCTTCAGGTCGAGAAGTCCACGATACAGGCCGGCCTGGGCGACGGGCGGCGCGGGGTAGCTGACGAGCGTCGCGGCTGCGCGCCGCTTGGCCAGCATGCCTTCCGAAGGATTGTTCGAGGCATAGAGGTAGAGGTTCGGCAGATCGCCGATCAGCCGGTCCGGCCAGCAGCGGGCCGAAAGACCGACCTGCTTGCCCGGCATGAACTCGAGCGCGCCGTGGGTGCCGAAATGCAGCACCGCGTCGGCGCCGAAATCGTGCTGCAGGTC
>CAZVMY010000632.1:0-1675 GCA_964628955.1 uncultured Methylocystis sp. | reverse complement strand
ATGGCCAGCCTCAAGGCTCTCCGCAACCGCATCGCCTCCGTCAAGGCGACGCAGAAGATCACCAAGGCCATGCAGATGGTCGCGGCCTCCAAGCTGCGCCGGGCACAGGCGGCCGCCGAGGCGGCGCGGCCCTATGCCGAGCGCATGGACATGGTTCTGGCCAACGTCGCGGGCGGGAGGTCCGGGTCCGGGCCGGCGCTGCTTGCCGGCAACGGCCGGGATCAGGTGCATCTGCTGCTCGTCTGCACCGCCGAGCGCGGTCTGTGCGGCGCGTTCAACTCCTCGATCGTGCGCCTCGCGCGCGAGCATGCCAACCGCCTCGCTGCCACTGGCAAGACGGTGAAGATCTTCTGCGTCGGCAAGAAGGGCTATGAGCAGCTCAGGCGTCAGTTCGAGGCGCAGATCGTGGCGAACATGGAGTTCCGGGCGGTCAAGCAGATCGGCTACGAGCAGGCGGACGAGGTCGGTACCCGTGTCCGCGAGATGTTCGCGGCCGGGGAGTTCGACGTCTGCACGCTGTTTTATTCCCGCTTCAAGTCGGTCATCGCGCAGATCCCGACGGCGCAGCAGCTCGTTCCGGCGAACATCGTCCGCACCGAGCAGCCGTCCGCCGCCGCCCGCCCGGACTACGAATATGAGCCGGAGCAGGCGGAGTTGCTGGAAGCGCTGCTGCCGCGCAACGTCTCGGTGCAGATTTTCCGGGCGCTGCTCGAAAACGCTGCTTCCGAGCAGGGTTCGCGCATGTCCGCCATGGACAACGCGACCCGCAACGCCGGCGACATGATCAAGAAGCAGACGCAGAAATACAACCGCACCCGCCAGGCCATGATCACGAAGGAACTGATCGAGATCATTTCGGGCGCGGAAGCGCTGTGAGGAGAGCAGGCTCATGACCCTTACCCCGCTGATGACCACCCATGCCACGACGCGCGGCGGCCGCGATGGCCGCGCCTCGCTCGAAGGAGGCAAGTTCGTGCTGGGCATGAGCCTGCCGAAGGAACTCGCCGGCGCGGCCGCAACCGAGGGCATGAACCCGGAGCAGCTCTTCGCCATGGGCTGGTCGTCCTGCTACGGTCAGGCCGTGATCGCGCTCGCCAAGAAGCACGGCGTCGATCCGGCGCGCGCCGCCGTCACCTGCGAGGTGACGCTCAACAAGGACGAGACGAGCTTTGCGCTCACCGCGGTACTCAAGCTCTCGGTGCCGGGCGAAGACCCGGCGAAGCTGAAGGCGCTGATGGAAGACGCTCACCAGATCTGCCCCTATTCCAAGGCGACGCGCGGCAACGTGCCCGTGACGCTCACCGTCGTTTGATCGGAGAACAGCCATGGCGAAGGCCAGCACCAAGACCGCGGCGAAACCTGCCGCTCCCGCCGGCAGGGTCGGCCGTATCGCGCAGGTGATCGGCGCCGTCGTCGACGTGCATTTCGACGGCGAGCTGCCTGAAATCCTGAACGCGCTCGAAACGACGAACGGCGGCAACCGGCTCGTGCTGGAAGTGGCGCAGCATCTGGGCGAGAGCACGGTGCGCTGCATCGCCATGGACGTCTCGGAAGGCCTCGTGCGCGGCCAGGAGGTCACCGATACCGGCGCGCCGATCCGCGTGCCCGTCGGCGACGAGACGCTCGGCCGCATTATGAACGTGATCGGCGAGCCGGTCGACGAGGCGTGCCCGAT
>CAZVMY010000631.1:0-1677 GCA_964628955.1 uncultured Methylocystis sp. | reverse complement strand
CGGACGACGTTGAACATCGTGACGCTCTCGTCCTGCGACAGTGGTCCCTCGGCGAGCGGCCGCTTCACCTCGAGGAAGCCCGTCGAGCGGTCGACGGCGATCAGGTAGGGTTCGTAAGTCTTGAGCGGCAGGGTCAGGATCAGCGCCGCCATCGCCATCAGGGCGATCACGGTCATGACGCTCGCGACCAGCCAGGCAAAGGAGCGCGATCGCTTGACCGAGCGCACCACGTCCTGCTCCCAGGCGAGCCCCTCCTGATAGTAGCGGCGATCGAGCTTGGGTGAGGCATTCGTGGCGGCTTCGGCAGCGATGTTGTCAGCACCGACGTCGCTGCCCTTGGATTCCCCAGAAGATCGGTCGACGGTCAGGGCGGCGGCGTTCGTCATGTCGGTCCATCCTCAGCCGCGCCGCGCCAGCCGGTCCTGCAGGGCCCGGCCGGAATCCGACAGAGATCCTGCATCGCGATAGGGCCCGATGCCGAGGCGGCGGTAGCCGGCCAGCGTCTGCGCCCGCGTCGGGATGACGCGGCCGGCGACGGCGTCACGGGAGTTCGTGACGAAGCGGCCGAAGCGCGGCTGCGAGAACAGCAGCCCGCCGGCGATACCCTGCGCGATCGTGACGATCTGGGAGAGGAGATAGCAGCCGATCAGGCCCGCCAGGATCACCGGCGCGACCTCCGTCAGGCTGGTGGTGGCGCCGGCATTGGCATTGGAGAGCGCTTCGACCGCAGTGCGGATCACTGCGAGATAGAAGGCAAGGATCGTGTAGACGATAACTGGCACCAGGATGAATTGCACGACCGCCGAGACCCAGCCGTTGAAGAAGCGGGTGGTGACATTGAAGAGCAGCAGCACGATGAAGATCGGCGCGAGCGAGAGCAGCGCCCAGAGCACGATCTTGGCGAGGATCACGAGGCCTGCGGCGAAGGCGACGAAGAGCGCGATCACGACGAGGACGATACCGGCGATGATGTAGGGGCCGGGTGAAAGAAGCCCCGCCGCCTTGGTGATCTTCGAGGCGGCATCGACGCCGACATGCCAGACATTGGAGAGCGCCTGCTCGATCGCGGCGTTTTCGGATGAGAGCCCACCCCCGACACCGCGGATGACGATGTTGCCGATGGCGCGCGGCATTTCGGTCGCGGCCTTGTAGACGAAGGTCTGGAACTCGCCCCAGAAGACGGCGAGCGCGTAGATGATGAAGACGCGCAGCAGCCGCCAGGCATGCTCTGCCGGCCCGCCGGAAGCGCGGCCCGCCCAGATCTGGTAACCCCACAGGATCACGTACAGCGCGGTGAGCAGCGTGAAGATCGAGCCGATCTCGTTGGCGAGCGCCACATAGGTCGTCTCGGTGAAACGCTGCCCGAGTTGGTCGATGCGACGGAATAGTTCATCGACGACATTGGTCATGGGACGCCCTCATCGGAGGTGCCACGGGACCAAGGCGCGCCGGCGAGTTGGGGGATGATATCGATGTCAGCCGCGTTCCCAACCAGCGGCAGTCCGTTCAGTGGCCGCAATGGGCCGCAATGATCGATAACCGGGATCGGGCCCAAGATCGAGATCAAGGAGCGCGGCATCGGAGCATAGGACCGGATCGCGCCCTCGGACGGGCTGCAGGGTGCGACCTTCTCGCGGTGGCCGCAGCCGCCGAGCGCGACGGCCAGGCTCACCAGCA
>CAZVMY010000630.1:0-1679 GCA_964628955.1 uncultured Methylocystis sp. | reverse complement strand
TCAACGGCGCGGTGCGCGTCATGGGCGTCGCCTGGACGAAGGACAAGACCGGGCAGGCGGCGGCCGACGTGATCATCCGTGATCCCGTGGTGGTTCAGGCGACGCTGCCGCGCTTCCTCGCCATCGGCGACCAGTCGCGCTTCTTCGTCGAGATCAACAACGTCGAGGGCCAGGCCGGCGATTACGTCTTCGACCTCGACCTCCGCGGGCCCGTGGCGGCCGCCGGCGATCAACTGCGGCGGACCGTACGGCTCCCGGCCGGCGGCAAGACGCAGCTCTATGTGCCGGTCACGGCCGCCGGCCTCGGCACGGCCACCTTCGACATGCGGCTGACCGGGCCGGGGCTCGACGTCGCGCAGCAGATGCGGCTGAGGGTCCAGCCCTCGACGCAGGCGCTTACCAACCGCACCGTGCAGCCGATTCCGGGCGGCGGGCAGATCACGATCGGGCCTGACCTTCTCTCCAACCTGCTGCCCGGTTCCGGCAGCGTCGCGGTCTCGGTCTCGCCGTTCGCCTCGCTCGACGTGCCGGCGCTGCTCACCGGGCTCGACCGCTACCCCTACGGCTGCACCGAGCAGACGATCAGCCGGGCGATGCCGCTTCTCTACGTCAACCGGCTGGCGTCGCTGGAACAGCTCTCGATCGACACGGCCGCCGAGGACCGCGTCAACGGCGCGATCGAGCGCGTGCTCTCCCGGCAGGACGCCAACGGCTCATTCGGTCTGTGGAGCGTCGGCGGTGACGATCTCTGGCTCGACGCCTTCACCGCCGACTTTCTGACGCGGGCGCGGGAACGGAACTTCGCCGTGCCCGGCAACGCCTTCAGCCTCGCCCTCGACCGGCTGCGCAATCAGGTCGCCAACACCTCCGACATCCGCAAGGAAGAGGCGGCCGGTCTCGCCTATGCGATCTACGTGCTGGCGAGGAACGGCCGCTCGGTGATGGGCGACCTACGCTATCTCGTGGACAACAAGCTCGGCGATTTCCCCTCGCCCATGGCCAAGGGGCATCTCGCTGCCGCACTCGCCCTGCTCGGCGACCGCGGCCGGGCGAAAACGGCCTTCACCGCGTCGCTGGCCGCACTCGCCGCCGAGCGCGACAGCGGTGTCTCCCGAAGCGATTACGGCACCAAGCTGCGCGACGGCGCCGCGGTTCTCGCGCTCCTCGCCGAGACCGGCGCCGACCGCGCCGACATCGTCCGCGCCGCGGCGGAGGTCGACGCCACGCGCACCTTCGCGCGCTTCACCTCGACGCAGGAAAAGAACTGGATGGTGATGGCGGCGCAGGCGCTGCAGAAGGAGAGCGAGGCCTTCGCGCTCACCGTCGACGGGGTGGAGCGCAGGGGCGCCTTCTACCGCACGCTCACCGAGGCGCAGCTCGCCGCCCGTCCGCTGGTCGTCGCCAATCCGGGTCAGGGCGCCGCCCGCGCCGTGGTCACCGTCTCGGGCATCCCGGTGACGCCGGAGCCGGCACTCGACCAGGGCTATGCCGTCGAGCGGACGATCTATGGCATCAAGGGCGAGAAGGCCGATCCGCAGAAGCTGAAGCAGAACGAGCGCTATGTGGTCGTGCTGAAGGTGAGCGAGCGCGCTGCCAGCTATGGCCGTCTGCTGCTGGTCGACCCGTTGCCGGCCGGGCTCGAGATCGAGAACCCGGCGCTGACCGAGGGCGGCAGCATC
>CAZVMY010000629.1:0-1679 GCA_964628955.1 uncultured Methylocystis sp. | reverse complement strand
CCGGCTGCAAGGTGGAGGTGCCGCGCCAGACCTGCTGCGGCCAGCCGGCGTTCAATTCCGGCGACCGCGCCAATGCGAAGGCAATCGCGGCGCAGGTGATCGAGGCGTTCACGCGCTTCGATTATGTCGTGGCGCCGTCCGGCTCCTGCGCCGGCCAGATCCGCAAGCACTATCCGGAATTGTTCGCCGACGATCCGAACCTGTCGGCCAAGGCGAACGCGGTTGCCGGCAAGACTTACGAACTCGTGAGCTTTCTCACCGACGTGCTGTTCGTCTCGAAGGTCGAGGCCCGCTTCGACGGCGCCGTCACGTATCACGACAGCTGCTCGGGCCTGCGTGAACTCGGAATCAAGGCGCAGCCGCGCAAGCTGCTGGCCACGGTCCAGGGCCTCGACCTTGTCGAGATGCGCGAGAGCGACGTCTGTTGCGGCTTCGGCGGCACCTTCGCCGTGAAATATGGCGAGCTGTCGGACGCCATCGTCGGCAAGAAGGCCGAGCACGTGACGGCCTCCGGAGCGCCGACGCTGCTCGCAGGCGATCTCGGCTGCCTGATGAACATGGCGGGGAAGCTCAGCCGGCAGGGCAGCGCGACCGAGGTGCGGCATGTCGCCGAGGTGCTGGCGGGCATGACGGACGCGCCGCCGATCGGCGCAGCGGCCGGAAAAGGCGGCTGATCATGACGACGAAGGAAGAAACCACGATCTGGGCGACGATCCGCGACGACGTCGCGCCGTCCGAGCGGAACAATCCGGAGGCGATTGCGCGCGCCGCCTTCGATGCCGCGCTGCGGCTGGCCGACCAGCAGCGCAACGATCCGCCGCGATCGGATTACGAGCGCGATTTCTACCTATGGTGCTACGTACAGGCCGATCTGCTCCGTCTCGGCCGGTTCGGCGAGGCCGATCTTCCCAACATCATCGAGGAGCTGGAGACCTTGGGGCGGAGCGACAAGCGCGGCCTGATCTCGGCCTACCGGATCGTCCTGATCCATCTGCTCAAATGGCAGTTCCAGCCCGAACGTCGAAGCCGGTCCTGGCGGACGACCCTGATCGAGCAGCGGCATCAGATCGAGACGCTCGAGGAGGAGAGCCCGACCCTGGCGAAGCAATCCGATGCGCTGATCACCGCGGCATATCGGCAGGCCCGCAAGGATGCGGCGGCCGAAACCGGGCTCCCGCTGACCACCTTCCCCTTCGAATGCCCGTTTACCCCGGACCAGATCCGCGATCCCGATTTCCTGTCGGAATGACCCCATGACCGCACAGCCAACCTCGCCGCAGTTCAAGGACAACGTCACGAGGGCGCTGGTCGATCCACAGCTCCAGAAGGCGATGGGCCATGTCCGCGCCGGCTTCATCGACAAGCGGCAGGCGGCGGTCGACAAGTTGCCGGAGTTCGACGCGTTGCGCGATCGGGCGAAGGAGATCAAGGACCACGCGCTCGCCCACCTCGACCTCTATCTCGAACGTTACGAGGAGCGCGTCACGGCGGCGGGCGGCCACGTGCACTGGGCCCGCGACGCGGAGGAGGCGCGGCGGATCGTGCTCGACATCTGCCGGAGTGTCGGCGCGAAGACCGTCACCAAGGGCAAGTCGATGATCTCCGAGGAGATCGCGATCAACACGCATCTCGAGGCCAACGGCCTCGTGCCGGTCGAGACCGATCTCGGCGAATACATC
>CAZVMY010000628.1:0-1680 GCA_964628955.1 uncultured Methylocystis sp. | reverse complement strand
GCCGGCCTTCTTCGCGAAATGGATGCCCTCGGCGAGGCCCTGAACCAGCCCCGCGATACACACCTGATTGACCATCTTGGTGAGCTGCCCCGAGCCCGTCGGCCCCATCAGCCGGCACGCGCGCGCGAAGCTCATGATCGCCGGCTCGGCCCTGCCGTAAGGCTCCGGGTCGCCGCCGCACATCACAGTGAGGGCGCCGTTTTCGGCTCCGGCCTGGCCGCCCGAGACCGGCGCGTCCACGAAGGCGATGCCCTTCGCGGCGCCCGCGGCATGCAATTCGCGGGCGACGTCGGCGGATGCGGTCGTGTGGTCGACGAAGACGGTGCCGGCGGCCATCGACGCGAAGGCGCCGTCGTCTCCCAGGACGACGTGGCGCAGATCGTCGTCGTTGCCGACGCAGGCGAAGACGATCTCGCGGCCCTCGGCGGCGGCGGCAGGGGTCGGCGCGGTGCGGCCGCCATGCGCGGCGACCCAACGCTCGGCCTTCGCCGCCGTCCGGTTGTAGACGACGACGTCGTGACCCTTGGCCGCGAGGTGCCGCGCCATCGGAAATCCCATGACGCCGAGCCCGAGAAACGCCACCTTCGCCATGTCACATCTCCACTGTCCGCCCGCAGGCGCATCCGCCTTAAGGCATTCGGAACTGGAGAGAAAGGCGTCAGCGCCAATAGCTCACGGTCGAGGAGCGCGTGACCGAGCGGCCCCGCGGGCCGGTCGTGGTCGCGGCGGCGTTCCACTGCCCGGGCGCGGTCCGGACGGCGGAGCCTTGCGTCGTCGTCACGCCACCCCGAGGACCGATCCTTTCGCGTGACCAGTTGCACGCCCCTCCGTTGCAGGAGCCGCTCGCGTTCACGGTCGTGATGCCGCCGTTGGGTCCGACGGCGGTGGTCGAGCGGCGCCAGCCGGCTTCCGCCGGTGCCGTCGCGACGGTGAGGGCTGCACCGAGGGCGAATGCCCCGCTCCAGTACATCATGACGATCCTCCGTTCTGCAGCCCGACGACCGGGCCCGACCACGCCATTCAGCCAGAGCCGCCCTGACCCCGACATGGCGGCAACGTGAGAAAGTCGTAATGCCGCCGGACTGGCGCCACGCTCGCGGCAAGCCTCCGGTTTCAAGCGGAATTCAGTTGTCAACGGCGCCTCGGCACCCATAGCTAAGGCCATCCTGCCGACGGTTGGGGTGATCGGGCGGGCGTTCAACAGACCGGGAGTCAACGTTCATGAAGCGCCGTCAATTCCTGTCCACAGCTGCCGCTGGCGCGGCCGCCTCAGCGGTCGCCATGCCGGCGATCGCCCAGAGCGCACCCACCCTGACGTGGCGGCTGACCTCGAGCTTTCCGAAGTCGCTCGACACGATCTACGGCGGTGCCGATGTCATGGCGAAGCAGGTTGCCGAGCTCACCGACAACAAGTTCCTGATCCAGAACTTCGCCGCCGGCGAGGTCGTGCCGGCGCTCCAGGCCCTCGACGCGGTGCAGAACGGCACCGTGGAGATGTGCCACACCGTCTCCTACTACTACGTCGGCAAGGATCCGACCTTCGCGATCGCAGCGTCCGTGCCGTTCGGGCTCAACGCCCGGCAGCAGAACGCGTGGCTCTTCCAGGGCGGCGGCAACGAGTTGTTCAACGAGTTCTTCAAGAAGTACAACGTGCACGGCCTGCCGGCCGGCAACACCGGC
>CAZVMY010000627.1:0-1690 GCA_964628955.1 uncultured Methylocystis sp. | reverse complement strand
CGCGCGGCGCGCGCGGGCGTTCGGGCTGCAGGTCCACTATCACAACCGCCGGCCGGCCAGTCCGCGGATCGAGCAGGAGCTTTCGGCGACGTACTGGGACAGCCTGGACCGGATGCTGTCACGGATGGACATCGTCTCGGTCAACTGCCCGCACACGCCGGCGACCTACCATCTGCTCTCGGCGCGGCGGCTGCGTCTCATGCCGGAAGGCTCGATCCTGGTGAATACGGCGCGGGGCGAGATCGTCGACGAGGACGCCCTCGCCGACCTGCTGGAGAAAGGACATCTCGCCGGTGCGGGCCTCGACGTCTTCGAGCACGCGCCGCATGTCAACCCGAGGCTGATCAGGCTGGCTGAAGCCCGGCGGGCCGTGCTGCTGCCTCACATGGGCTCGGCGACGCTGGAAAGCCGGATCGAGATGGGCGAGAAGGTCATCATCAACGTCAAGACCTTCATCGACGGCCATCGTCCGCCCGACCGGGTTCTGCCGCGCGCCGACTGAACAGGCGCCGGAACCCGACCGGGCCGCGGAGCACGGCGGCAATCTCGCGGGCTGCCCGCTCGCCCTCCTGCCAGGCTCCGCCCACGGTGCCCCACTGGTTGACGCTGGTCGCCTCACCCGCGAACCAGAGCCGGCCGACCGGGCGCGCCAGGTCGAGCCGCGCGCGCGCGCGGCCGGGACGGGCCACGGACCACGCGCCACGGAGCCACGGGTCCTGCGACCACCCCGTCGCTGCCAGCGGCCGGAAGCCCGCCGCGACCTCGGCGCCGAAATGGCGGTCGAGAACGGCCCCGACGTGCGCCGTCATCGCATCGGCTCCGGCGGCGGCCAGAGCCCCGCCATGCGCACCTCCCAGGTCCGCGAAGTGGATGCCCGGCCCGCCTCCTCCAGACAGGATGAAGGAGAGACCCGCGCCGTTCTCCTCGAGCAGCAGCACCAGACGGTCGCGCCCGGGGCCGAACGGGTCGCGATCCAGCCGGAACACCACGCGTTCATAGTGGCCATGCGGCAGGTCGAGGGCGGCGGCGCGGTGGCTTTCGGAGATCGCGGGCTCGAAGGCGATCGCATCTCTCGCCAGAAGCGTGGTCGGTATCGTGACGAGAGCCGCGCGAGCGGCGACACGGCCTGACGTCGTCTCGGCCACGACACCATCCGCGCCGTGGCTCAGGCGCTCGACGGCCGTGTTCAGACGCACCGGCAGATCACCCCGCAGCCGCTCGACCAGCGCGCCGAAACCGCCAGCGACGAACCGGTCGTCGTTGTCGAGGGCGTTGGCGAAATCGACGGTGCCGACCGCATCGAGACCCATGCCGCAGGCATGATTGCCATGCAGTTCGGCAGCGACCCCGTCCCATCGGGACTGGATCGTGAAGGCATCGGCCGCGCATGCGGTCGGATCGAGCGCAGCCTTGCGGGAGATGGCGCGGTCGATCCTGCCCCAGGCGCGCCAGAGCCTCGCGTTGTCGACCGGGCCGAGCGCCCTGCGGCCGTCGAGGATCAGCGGCGAGGCTTCCGATTCGGTCAGGGCGATCCCCAGCCGACGCGCCGCCCGGGCCATCGGGTTCCAGCGCGCCGCATGCATCCAGTGCGCGCCGAGGTCGATGCCCGGTATCCCGTCGAGGGTGACGGTCAGCGTGCGCCCGCCGACGCGATCGCGCGCCTCGAGCAGGACGACGTCGAGACCGGCCG
>CAZVMY010000626.1:0-1699 GCA_964628955.1 uncultured Methylocystis sp. | reverse complement strand
CGTGCTTCTCGAATTCGCGGTAGGAGAACTCGATCGCCGTCTGACCCCAGGCCCAGCCCTCGCGCCGGACGAGTTCGTCGGCGAGCACAGTGAGCTTCTTCTGCGCCAACTCCTGCACCAGCGCGGCGTCCTGCAGATAGACATGATCGGCGAAGAGGTCGGTGACGATGGTGCCGCCCGCCGCCGCATAGTCCTCCCGGCCTACGAAGGTGGCGAGCCGGTCGCGGCCGATGGCGAGCGCCGTCTGCATCATGGCTTTGCGGATGCTGTCAGGTTTGAGCGCCCAGTCGTTGGAATCCTCGAAATAGGCGCGCTGCCGCTCGGGATCGTCGGAGAGCGCGAAGGCCTCGACCTGGGATTGCGTCAGAGCGCCGTCGCGCCAGGCGTCGAGGATGCTCGGTGCGACATTGGCGAGCTTCATGCGCTGGTTCACGATACGAAGCGAAACCCCGTAGCGCTCGGCCACGGCATCAAAGCTCCAATCCTGCGCCAGGATCAGATCACGGAAGGCGAGCACCTCTTCCGCCGGGTGCATGTTGGCGCGCACCGCGTTCTCGATCAGCGAATGCTCGGCGCCCTCCTCCATTGGTACGACGATGCAGCGGACGGCATAGTCGGCGGTGATCGATCCTTCGGCAGCGAGGTCCTGCAGCGCTTTCAACCTGCGTCCGCCAGCGACGACGGCGAAGGCGTCCTCCGCCTCGCCAGCAATGACGACGAGGTTTTGCTGCAGGCCCTTCGACAGGATCGTGGCCTTGAGCTCGGCATCCTGTTCCGGCGTGGCCGGGCGTTTGCGGACGTTCAGCGGCGACAGCGTCAGCTTATCGAGCGGAACGGAGATCTGATGTTCTGCGACATGGATGGTCATGGTCGGGTGCTCCCGCGACAGGCCGGGCGGGAAACCTCTCCTCGCCCTTCAAACCTGTCATGGGATGTCCCACTGGCCCCCTTGCTCTCGCCCGTTGCTAAGGCCGCATCGTCAGGCCTCCGCCAATGGCGATCCCTCGGCCGACTTCCCCAATGATCCCGACCGGCATAGAACAGGCGATGTCCCTCAGTCTGTCATCAGGCTCGTGAAGACAGGAGTTTCGATGCTGTCGCACACCTTGCTCAAGAACCACGCCGGCGTGCTGCTCATCGGCGACTACACCTCGCTGACGTGGCTTCACGCCGTCGTCCACGAGGTCAATAAGGCATCGCCGTTGATCAAGGACCGCGAAGGCATGTTCCTCGGGCTCGCCTACGATCTGCGCAAGGCGTTCGAGATGCAGCGGGAGGTGCTGAGCGCGCCCAGGCACATGCCCGAGCTTGGAAAGCGCTACGGCGTGCAAATGCTGTGGCCCGTTCTGCTCGTGCAGCAGCGCATGCTGCGGTTGTCGCTCGCCTATGTGTCCCATTCCCTGAAGCATCAGGCCATCACTTACGCCCTTGAGGCCGTCATCGAGGAGGCGCTCGCCGAGGACTTCCCCGAGCAGCAGTCCGCGCTCATAACAGGCTGGCGGCGGATCGACCCAGGCCAAACTGGCGTGTTCGACAAGCTCGACAGTCGCGGTGCGCTGTTCTGTTCATGGACGAAGGCCGAGCGGCGCAAGCAGTTCCTGGCCCTGCTCGAGAGTTTCGATCCGATGTACGAGAGCCTCCATGCCATGCGAGTGCAGCAAGGCGACCGCAATCTGCTGCCGCCGGACCTGTTCACACA
>CAZVMY010000625.1:0-1701 GCA_964628955.1 uncultured Methylocystis sp. | reverse complement strand
GCGCGGCCTGCTGAAGGTCGTGTTCCTGCCGAACTACAACGTCAGCCTCGCCGAGGCGATCATCCCTGCCGCCGATCTGTCCGAGCAGATCTCGACCGCCGGCATGGAGGCGAGCGGCACCGGCAACATGAAGTTCGCCCTCAACGGCGCCCTCACCATCGGCACGCTCGACGGCGCCAACGTCGAGATCAGCGAGCATGTGGGCCGCGACAACATCTTCATCTTCGGCATGACCGCGGAGCAGGTGACGGCGCGGCGCCGCGAGGGGATCGATGCCGCGGCCACGATCGCGGCATCGCCTATCCTCGCGCAGGTGCTCGAACAGATCGGCAGCGGCGTCTTCTCGCCTGACCAACCCGATCGATATCGCGAACTGGTCGCGAACCTGACGCACCACGACCATTTCATGCTCTGCGCCGATTTCGACACGTATTTCGCGATGCAGCGGCAGGTCGACCTGCTGTGGCACGACCGCGCCGCTTGGTGGCGGACGAGCGCGCTGAACACCGCGAACATGGGCTGGTTCTCCTCAGACCGGACGATCCGGGAATATGCCGAAGAGATCTGGCGCGTGCCGGCGAAACCGGCCGGCGGATGACCCCCGGCCGCGCCAGCGACGGGGACGTCGCGGCGATCGTCGATGCACGTCATCCCGATCCCTTCGCGGTGCTCGGCCAGCACGCCGGCGAGAACGGCATCGTCGTGCGTGCCTTCGTCCCGCATGCGGAAAGCGTCGACCTGATCGACGAGATGGGCACGCTCGTCGCGCCCCTCGCCCGCCGCCACGATGCCGGGTTCTTCGAAGGCGCGGCCGGGAAGCGACGGACGCGCTTCGCCTATCGCCTGCGCGCCGCCAACGCCGGCGGGAGTTGGGAGTTCACGGACCCTTATGCCTTCGGCCCGGTGTTGGGCCCGCTCGACGACCATCTGCTGGTGGAGGGCACCCATCGGCTGCTCTACGAGCGGCTGGGTGCCCATCCGATGCGGCACGAGGGCGTCGACGGCGTGCATTTCGCCGTCTGGGCGCCGCATGCCCGGCGCGTGTCGGTGGTCGGCGATTTCAACGTCTGGGACGGGCGCCGGCACCAGATGCGCAAGCGCGTCGACAGCGGAATCTGGGAGATCTTCGCGCCCGGCGTCGGCGATGGCCTCGCCTACAAATACGAGATCGTTGGCGCCGACGGCGCGCTTCTGCCGCTCAAGGCCGACCCGTTCGGCTTTGCCAGCGAGTTCCGCCCCTCGACGGCCTCGGTCGTCGCGCGGACGGACCGCTTCGACTGGTCCGACGACGACCATATGGCTGCGCGCCCGGCGATCGACCGGCGCCGTACGCCGATGTCGATCTACGAGGTGCATCTGGGCTCCTGGCGGCGCAACGACGACGGCAGCTTCCTCGGCTACGATGCGCTGGCGGAAACGCTCGTGCCCTATGTTGCCGGGCTTGGGTTCACCCATCTCGAACTCATGCCGGTTTCCGAGCATCCGCTGGATGCCTCATGGGGCTACCAGCCGATCGGCCTGTTCGCGCCGACGCGCCGCTTCGGCGATCCGGCCGGCTTCCAGCGTTTCGTCGACCGGGCACACCGGGCCGGGCTCGGTGTGATCCTCGACTGGGTGCCGGCGCATTTCCCGGTCGACGTCCACGGCCTCGCGCAGTTCGACGGAACGGCACTCTACGAACATGCCGATCCGCGGCGCGGG
>CAZVMY010000624.1:0-1707 GCA_964628955.1 uncultured Methylocystis sp. | reverse complement strand
GTAGCCGGTCGTGAACGACTTGCCGATGAAATCGTCGATGTCGAGAGTCGGCAGCGTGACGTCCCTGCCTTCGCCCGTCATCCAGTCCGACAGGGGCACCGCCTGCTGGTAGCGGACGTGCGTTCCGATCAGATCGCTGTCGTTGATCCAGGCGTCGTAAACGTTGCGCCCCGACTGCATCTGCGTCTGGATCTTCTCGACGACGTCGCCTTCTTGGATCAGGTCGTGCTTGACCTTGATGCCGGTGATCTCGGCGAAGGCCTTGGCGGGCGTGTTCGCCTCGTACTCATGGGTCGTGATCGTTTCCGAGACGACGTTGATCTCCATGCCGGCGAACGGCTTCGCGGCATTGATGAACCATTGCAGTTCCCGCATCCGCTCCTCGGGCGTGAGCGTCGAGAGCGAGAACTCGCCTTCGCTCCAGCGTCGCGCTGCGGCCTCGTCCGCAAGGGCCGTGGGTGCCGCCCCCATGACGCCGGCAAAGAGCGCGGCCGCGCTGGCGCCTGCCAGCAATCCGTTTCTTCCTGTGGTGCGTCGCATGACGACTCCTCCTAGATGGGCTCGCGCCCGTTGCGTTTCTCGGAGTCCGGTTCTACCGGTCTCTCGACGTGTTGGGGCCGATACGCCGGCCCGGCGCTCAGACGCGGCGGAATACGAACGCCGCGTAGAAGAAAGATACGATCGTCGCCCCCCAGAGGCGGGGCACCTCGGGCCCGCCCGGTAACGGGATCGGCTGATGTCCGATCGTCGCCAGCCAGACGATATGGATGATCGCCGCCCCGAGCAGCGAGATGAACAGCCGGTCCCCGCGCGTGGTGGCGATGCCCAGCACGCCGACCCGCTCGGTCTCGGGATAGCGCAACGCCAGAACGGTCATCAGCACGAGCGTGGCGGCGATCAGTCCGAAGAACACGCCGGTCTGCCAGGTCCATGCCATCCACGCGAACGGTCCCATCACACGGCCCCGCGGTTGGTCGTTTCTCGATGCGCGAGGAAGCTGAGCACCTCGCTCAGGTGATGGCAGATGTGCGAGAGCGGCAGCATGGCGGCAGGGTCCTGCCGGTGCTCGCGATCGTCCTTGCGCAGGTCACGCACCGCGTCGCTGACCGAGCCGACCACCGGTTCCGGCACCGCCTCGAACCCGAAGGCGTCCTCGAACCAGACGACCCAATGGGCGTCGCGCTCGACGCCGATCCGCGTATCACCGCGGCGTTCGTACAGATCGGCAATCATCCCCGCCCAGCGGCGGAGCTCCTCCGGCGTGAACTGAATCGGCTCGACCATCACACCCTCCCCAGAGCAAAACCCTTGGCGATGTAGTTCCGGACGAACCAGATCACGAGGGCGCCGGGCACCAGCGTGAGCACCCCGGCGGCCGCGAGCAAGCCCCAATCCATGCCGGCCGCGGATACGGTGCGGGTCATGATCGCTGCGATCGGCTTGTTGTTGGTGAGCGTGCGGGCGAGCAGCAACTCGACCCAGGAGAACATGAAGCAGAAGAACGCCGCCACCCCGATGCCATTGGCGATCAGCGGCATGAAGATGCGGGTGAAGAAGCGCGGAAAGGAATAGCCGTCGATCGCCGCCGTCTCGTCGATCTCGCGCGGCACTGCCGACATGAACCCCTCCAGGATCCAGACCGCCAGCGGCACGTTGAACAGGCAGTGCGCCAGTGCGACGGCCCAGGGCGTGTCGAAGAGTCCGATC
>CAZVMY010000623.1:0-1712 GCA_964628955.1 uncultured Methylocystis sp. | reverse complement strand
GCGTCAGCGCACCGGTCCGGCCGACCTGAATGTCGATGCCTTCGAGCACGGTGGTGGCGCGCTGGGCCGGAAACTTGTGGGCCGTGGCCCAGCGCGGCGCGCGGGCCACGAAACCGAGGCGCGCCTGCAGCGACAGATCGTCGACCTTGTAGACGACGCCGTCGATGTCGTAGCCGAGCCTGGCCCGGTCCCGCTCGATGGTCCGATAGACCTCGAGCAGATCGTCGAGGCCGAGGCACCGGCGCATCAGCGGATTCACCGGCAGGCCCCAACGGCCGAAAGCCTCGACCATGCCGGTCTGGGTCGTCGCCGGCATGGTGCTCATCTGACCCCAGGCATAGGCGAAGAACTTCAAGGGCCGGCGCGCCGTCACGCCGACGTCGAGCTGCCGCAGGCTGCCGGCCGCGGCGTTGCGCGGATTGGCGAAGATTTTGTCGCCCGCCTCGGCCTGCCGCGCGTTGATCGCCTCGAAATCGGCGTGGGTCAGGTAGATCTCGCCCCGGATCTCGCAGATTTCGGGCAGGTCGCGAGCCTCGAGCCGATGCGGAATCTGCCCGATGGTCCGGACGTTGGCCGTGACGTCCTCGCCTTCGCTGCCGTCGCCGCGCGTCGCGGCGACGGCGAGCTGCCCCCGTTCGTAACGCAAAGAGCAGGACAGCCCGTCGATCTTCGGCTCGGCCGTGATCGCCAGCTCCCGATCCGCCGGCCAGTCGAGGAACCGCCGGACACGCTGCACGAAATCCGCGACATCCGCGTCCGAGAAGCTGTTGCCGAGCGACAGCATCGGCACGGCGTGTCTGACCTTGGCGAACTTCTCGGATGGACGCGCTCCGATCGCATCGGCAGCGGTCGTCTCGCGCGCAAGAGCCGGAAATGCCGCGATGAGGGCCCGATAGCGGCGCCTCAGCGTGTCGTACTCGGCATCGGAGATCGTCGGAGCGTCCTCCCCGTGGTAGCGCCGGTCGTGTTCCGCGATGACGTCCGCGAGCTTCGCGTGCTCCGCTGCGGCTTCGGCCGGCGTGAGCCGTTCGACCGCGATCGGCTCGTCGCGCTCGCCTTCGCTCATCTCAGCCGGCCGCCTCGATCAGCCTGTCCGCCGCCGCCCGCGCCTCGTCGGTGATCGTGGCGCCCGACAGCATCCGGGCGATCTCCTCGCGCCGCGCCGGCGTCTCCAGCGCCGCGACCCGGGTGGCGACGCCCGCGCGTTCAGCAAGGTCCTCCTTCGCGATCAGGAAATGGCGTGCCGCACGGGCCGCCACCTGCGGCGCATGGGTGACCGAGAGCACCTGGACCTTCTCTGCCAGCCGCGCCAGTCGCTGACCGATCGCGTCGGCGACCGCCCCGCCGACACCCGTGTCGATCTCGTCGAACACGAGCGTCGGGGCGGAGCCGCGGTCGGCGAGGACGACCTTGAGCGCCAGCATGAATCTGGACAGTTCGCCACCGGACGCGACCTTCATCATTGGCCCGGGCCGCGTGCCGGGGTTGGTCTGAACCCAGAACTCGATCCGGTCGAAGCCGTCGGCGGAGGCCTGCGCCGGATCGCTGGCGATGTGGGTCGTGAACCGCGCACGCTCTAGCTTCAGCGGCGGCAGTTCCGCGTTGACCGCCCGGTCGAGCTCCGCGGCCGCCGCGGCCCGCTGCCGCGACAGCGCGTCGCTCGCCGCGGTGAAGGCCGCGCGCGCGGCCTGGGCCGCCATCGTGAGAGCCGC
>CAZVMY010000622.1:0-1716 GCA_964628955.1 uncultured Methylocystis sp. | reverse complement strand
GCCATGGCGAGCGCCGACTTGCCGCTCGCGGTCGGACCTGCGATGAGCACCGCCGGCCGCTCCACGACGGTCGCCAGCAGCCTCGTCGCGTCCGGACCGTCCATCATGAATGCCGTCGCCACCCTGATCTGCGATCCGTCCGCGCCGATCCTCAATGACGCACTCGCGGACGGGGTGCAAAGGGCGCTGCCGACGCCGGCCACGCAATCCTGGCTGGCGCCGGGGATCGCGGTCGATCTCGCGTTCGACGCGCCGGCACTCGACCACGCGGCCGTGGACGCACGGTTGCGCGACGCCATCGGCGATGCCCCGATCGACGTCGTCGTGCAGCCCGCGGCCGACCGCCGCAAGGGACTGCTCGTCGCCGACATGGATTCGACCATGATCGCCCAGGAATGCATCGACGAACTGGCGGAGGTCGCCGGAGTCGGCGCCCATGTCGCCGCGATCACCGAGCGGGCGATGCGCGGCGAGGTGGCGTTCGAGGCAGCGCTGCGCGAGCGGCTTGCGCTCCTGCGCGGGGTGCCGGTCTCAGCGATCGGCGAGATCATCCGAAGCAGGATCACGCTGACGCCGGGCGCCCGCGAACTGGTCGGAACGATGCGGGCCGCGGGCGCCTGGACGGCGCTCGTCTCCGGGGGGTTCACACTGTTCACCGGGCCGATCGCCGCCATGATCGGCTTCGACGAGCATCGCTCCAACGAGCTCGACGTCGAGGGTGACAGCCTCGCCGGTACGGTGCGCGCGCCGATCCTCGGCCGCGAGGCGAAGCGGACCAGCCTGATCGCACTGCGCGACCGTCTGACCCTGTCGCCGGCCGGGACACTCGCCGTCGGCGACGGGGCGAACGATCTCGACATGCTGGCCGAGGCCGGGATAGGCGTCGCCTTCCGGGCGAAGCCGGTGGTCGCGGCAGCGGCGCGGGCCCGGATCGACCACGCCGATCTCACCGCGCTCCTCTATCTGCAGGGCTACCGCCGAACCGAGTTCGTCGGTCGGGCCTGAACGGAAACGGGCGGCCGAAGCCGCCCGTGCCACGTTCGTTCATCAGGCGCGGGTCACTCGACGGCGACCGCGACGAAGCGAAGCTCGCCCTGGTTGCTGGCGACGAGCAGGAGAGCGGACTTCCGGCCGTCCTTCCTGACCTTCTCGACCTTTTCGGCCACCTCGGCCGGCGTCGCGACCGTCTCCTGGTTGACCTCGACGACCACGTCGCCGGGCTGCAGGCGCTTGGTGGCGGCGTTCGAGTTCGGATCGACGCGGAGCACCACGACGCCCTTGAGCCCTTCCTTGATGTTGAAGCGCCGGCGCGTCTCGGCGGACAGGTCGGTCAGTTCGAGGCCCAGCGTCCGGCGGACCGCAGGCTGCGCCGGCGTGTCGGTGCTGCTGCGCGACGATGCCGAGGCGATGCGCTCACCGTCCTCGAGCCGGCCGAGCTTGACCGTGCGCGTCTCCTCCTTGCCCTTCCTCATGATGAGGACGGGCACGTCCTTGCCGACCTGCGTCTGCGCCACGATCCGCGGCAGTTCGCGCGAATTGCGGACGTCGCGCCCGTCGAACTTCAGGATGACGTCGCCAGTCTCGATCCCGGCGGGCTTCGCCGGCCCCTTCTCGTCCACGCCCGCGACGAGCGCGCCACGCGGCCGGTCGAGGCCGATGCTCTTGGCGATGTCCTCGTCGACCTCCTGGATACGCACGCCCAGCCAGCCGCGACGG
>CAZVMY010000621.1:0-1719 GCA_964628955.1 uncultured Methylocystis sp. | reverse complement strand
CTGAAGCAGTAGAGCTGCAAAGAAAGGAGGGCGGGGAAGATCGGTCCCCGCCTGTCCGTTGTGCGTGATGCGCGACTACGGTAGATGACCATCCAGATGATCAGCCGGAGATTGTGATATGCCGACCTACTCGGTCGCCGAAGCCAAGGCGAACCTGTCCAGGCTGATCGATCAGGCGCTCGCGGGAGACGAGGTTGTGATCTCGCGGCGGGGCAAGGATGCGGTCATGGTCAAGTCGGTCGGCGTTCCGGCTGCCGGCAACGGTAAGCGCTTTTTCGACGAGGAATGGTTTCGGACCGGCATCGTACGGCCGGCGAAACCTCAATCGGAAACGGCCGAGGAGACTGTCCGCGCAATTCGAGAGGATCGCGATATTTGATCGCCTACTTCGACACGAGTGCGGTGGTACCGCTGTTCGTGGATGAGGATTCAAGTGATGCCGTGAAGGCCTGGATCGACGATGCCGATCCGACGATCCGCGTGACGACCTTGCTCACAGTCGAATTCTCGTCCGCCATTGCACGACGACACCGTCGAGGGGATATCTCGGCAAGCGAGGTCGATCGTGCGGAGGCGAGCTTCTCACGCTGGCTTGGCGCCTCGACGCCGCTGGCAAGCTTCGACCGCCATCACTTCGTCATGGCCCGCCACTTCGTACGGCGCCACGACCTCGGCTTGCGCACGGGCGACGCGTTGCATCTCGCCTTCGCGGCCACGGAAGGTTGCCTCCTGGTCTCGCTCGACAAGATCCTCAACGCTGCGGCGAGGGCCGTGGGCGTGTCGAGCTTCGACCCGATGGAAATCTAGTCATGCCTCACATCCTCGCCATCGACCAGGGCACGACGTCCACCCGCGCGCTCGTCTTCCGCGACGACCTGACCGTCGCGGCTTCAGCGCAGGAGGAGTTTCCCCAGCATTTCCCCGCGTCCGGCTGGGTCGAGCACGACCCGGAGGACCTCTGGCGTACCGTGCTCTCGACCTGCCGCGCCGCGATCGCCAAAGCGGGGATCGCCGCGTCCGACATCGCCGCGATCGGTATCACCAACCAGCGCGAGACCACGGTCGTCTGGGACCGGGCGACCGGCATGGCGGTCCACAACGCGATCGTCTGGCAGGACCGGCGCACGGCCGAGGCCTGCCAGCGGCTGAAGGCTGACGGTCACGAGGCGATGGTCACGGCCAGGACAGGACTGCTGCTCGATCCGTACTTCTCCGGAACCAAGGCCGCGTGGATTCTCGACCACGTGCCGGGCGCCCGGTCGAGGGCCAGCCGGGGCGAGCTCGCCTTCGGCACCGTCGATAGTTTCCTGATAAGCCGGCTCACGAAAGGCGCCGTGCACGCCACCGATGCGACGAACGCGTCGCGTACCCTGCTGTTCGAGATCGCCGAAGGGGACTGGGACGAGGAGCTGCTCGCCCTGATCGGCGTTCCTCGGGCGGTACTGCCGACCGTGAGGGATTGCGCGGCCGATTTCGGCGTGGCGGATGCCGACTGGTTCGGCGCCGCGATCCCCATCCTCGGCGTTGCCGGCGACCAGCAGGCGGCGGCCGTCGGGCAGGCCTGTTTTCAGCCTGGCATGGCGAAATCGACCTATGGCACAGGCTGCTTCGCGCTGCTCAACGTCGGCGAGCGACCGGTGGCGTCGGCGAACCGGCTGCTCTCGACCATTGCCTATCAGTTCGACGGCCGGCGCACCTACGCGCTCGAAGGCTCGATCT
>CAZVMY010000620.1:0-1721 GCA_964628955.1 uncultured Methylocystis sp. | reverse complement strand
CTGGAACTCTGCAAGGCGGTGATCAGCGAGACCCTGCGGCTCTATCCGCCGGTGGCGATCCTCGCGCGGCAGGCGAGGGACGGGGACCGGATCGGAACCGTAGACATCAAGCCTGCCGCACTCGCTCTGGTCGTCCCGTGGCTGCTCCATCGCAGTCCCGATCTGTGGGACCGGCCCAACCATTTCCTGCCGGAGCGGTTCCTCCAGCCCGAACGTCCACAGGCCTACAGCTACATCCCATTCGCGATCGGCCCGCGCATCTGCGCCGGGCTCACCTTCGGGCTGAGCGAGGCGATCCTCTGCCTCGCCATCATCGCGCAGCGCTACCGTGTCGTGGTCGCCGACGACGAGGTCGTCGATCCCGCCTGCCGTCTCACCGTCCGGCCGCGCAACGGACTGCCGGCGACGATCCAGCGGCGCGCCTGATGCGCACGCGAGACCGGTCGCGCGATGGGCATCTCTCCCAGCGCAAGGCCTGGGAATGGCAGCCGCCGGCGGCGCCGACGTTCGCCGATCTGCGGTCCGGACGCGACGGCCGCCAGCGCTGGATCCGCTACTGGATCCGGGACACGGCCAGGAACGCGCTCGATCTGGCGATGCATCACGGTTTCCGGCTGTTGCCGAGCGGGCGGGCGTCGGACGCCGGCGCTGCGGCGGCGCGCCTGATGGCGCCCCGGCTGCACAGGCCGAGCATGGAGCGCGCGCTCGACAACCTCCGTCTCATCCTGCCGGATCGGACGGAGGACGAGCGCCTCGCCATCCGCGCGCGGCATTTCGAGAACGTCGGCCGCGTCATGGCGGAGTTCTCGATCATCGACCGCCTGATTCCGGAGGGCCGGGTCGCGATCCGCGGCGCCGACGCGCTCCGGGACGCGGTCGGAACGGGGCCGGTCGTGCTGGTCTGCATGCATACCGGCAACTGGGAAGTGATGGCGCCGGCGCTGCAGTCGCTCGGCATCCGGTACGCGCCGATCTACATGCCGCCGACCAACCGCCTGCATCACGCGATCGCGCTGAAGGCGCGCGAGGCGTTCGGCGCCACCTACGTCCCGCCCGGTCGCGCGGGCGTCCGTCCCGCCATCCGGCTGCTGCAGGAAGGCCAGATCGTCTCCATCTTCTGCGACGAATCGTTCGCCGGCCGGGCGCAGGCGCCCTTTTTCCACAGGCCCCCCCATCTCGACGGCAATCTCTCCACGGCGATCCGGCTGGCCCGGCTGACGGGCGCCCGGCTCGTTCCCGCGCATTGCGTCCGGCTGGCCGACTGTCGGTTTCGGGTGAATTTCCTGCCGCCGATCACGCTGGCCGCTCACGACGATCCGGGCCCTCACCTTCTGGACGACGTCACCATGCTGAACGGCGTCATCGAACCGATCGTCAGGGCGCATCTCGATCAATGGTACTTTCTCAACAGCAGGATGTGAATCGCGCGGCGAATTAACCGGAAGCGGGCCGCCGCCCTTTTCTTGCCGGCACCCAGTGACTAGGTTCGTGCGACAGAGGCGGACGACTCGGGGCAGCCGGTCCGGCCCCGTCCCCAGAGGCAGCCATGCGCGATCCCATCGACACCTACAACATGCTCGTGCCCATGGTGGTCGAGCAATCGAGCCGCGGCGAGCGCGCGTTCGACATCTTCTCGCGGCTGCTGCGGGAACGGATCGTGTTCCTGACCGGTCCGGTCGAGGACGGCATGGCGTCGCTGGTGGTGGCGCAGCTGCTGTTCC
>CAZVMY010000619.1:0-1724 GCA_964628955.1 uncultured Methylocystis sp. | reverse complement strand
ATCGCGGCCGGCCTGCGCAACAGCGGCTGAGACTCGGGCTGCTTCGCGTGTCGCATCGCGGCCGTCCTTGCTGTATCGGCGTCGAGCCACGCCGGCCCGCCACGAGGTTCCGTCATGACCGTCCCGCCGACAACTCTCACGCTCGTCCCCGGCGAGGTGCCGCTGGCGGTCTGGCGCCGGGTGCTGCGGGATGGCGGCGGGATCGATCTGGCGCCGGGCGCTCGCGCGGCCGTCGAGCGCAGCGCGCGAACGGTCGGCGACCTCATCGCGACCGGCCGCGCAATCTACGCCGTCAACACGGGATTCGGGAAACTCGCGAGCATCCGGATCGACGACGACCGGCTCGCCGACCTGCAGCGCAACCTGATCCTGTCGCATGCCGCGGGCACGGGGCCGCTGCTCGACGACGCCGTCGTCAGGCTGATCCTCGTCATGAAGGCGGCGGCGCTGGCGCAGGGCCATTCCGGCGTGCGCTGGGCTCTGATCGAGGCGCTGCTCGCGCTGGCGAACGCGGCGGTCTTCCCCTGCATCCCGGCGAAAGGCTCGGTCGGCGCCTCGGGCGATCTCGCACCCCTGGCGCACATGGCGGCGGCGCTGCTGGGGATTGGCGACGTGAGGCACGGCGGCCGGATCATGCCGGCCTCCGAGGGCCTCGCGATCGCCGGCCTCGCGCCCATGACGCTGGGGCCCAAGGAAGGCGTGGCGCTGATCAACGGGACGCAGGTCTCGACGGCACTGGCGCTCCACGGCCAGTTTCTCGCCGAGGATGCTCTGCTCTCGGCCCTCGTGACCGGTGCGCTGTCGGTCGAGGCCGCGCGCGGCAGCACGACCCCGTTCGATGCGCGCATCCAGACCGTGCGCCGCCATCGCGGCCAGCAGGACGTGGCGGCGGTCTATCGGCACCTGCTGAAGGACAGCCCGATCCGCGCCGCCCATGCCGCCGCCGTCAAGCTCCAGGACCCCTATTGCCTGCGCTGCCAGCCGCAGGTGATGGGCGCGTGCCTCGACACGCTCCGCCATACCGCCTCGGTGCTGGAGACCGAGGCGAACGCCGTCTCGGACAATCCCCTCGTCTTCCCCGACGAGGGCGACATCGTCTCCGGCGGAAACTTCCATGCCGAGCCGGTGGCCTTCGCGGCAGACATCATCGCGCTGGCGCTGTGCGAGATCGGTTCGATGTCCGAGCGCCGGCAGGCGCTGCTCGTGGATGCCAGCCTGTCCGGCCTGCCGGCCTTCCTGACGTCGGGGTCGGGCCTGCATTCGGGCTTCATGATGGCGCAGGTGACCGCGGCGGCGCTCTGCAGCGAGAACAAGATGCTGGCGCATCCCGCCTCGGTCGACTCGATCCCGACCTCCGCCAATCAGGAGGACCACGTCTCGATGGCGACGCATGGCGCCTGGCGGCTCGGCCAGATGGGCGAGAACGCCCTGACCATCGTCGCGCTGGAATGGCTCGCGGCGGCGCAGGGCCTCGAGTTCCTCGAGCCGCTCGAAACCACCCCGGGCTTGCGGCCGGCCGTCCACCGGCTCCGCGAGCGCGTCGGGCCCTATCACGAGGACCGGTTCCTCGCGCCCGATATCGCGGCCGCGCTGGCGCTCGTGCGGGAGGGAGCACTGGCCACGCTCGTCGCGGAGCCGCTGGTCGGGAGCCGGATCGACGCGAGGGACTGATCGGGCACAGGCGCCCCGACGGAACGCACGAAGCCGGGAGCATGGCTCCCGGC
>CAZVMY010000618.1:0-1742 GCA_964628955.1 uncultured Methylocystis sp. | reverse complement strand
CGCGCACCGCGTCCGCCACCGGCTCGTTGTGATCGTCGCCGTCGACCAGCACCGTGAAGATGCCGGTGATCGTCCCCTCGCCGACGCCGGGTCCGGCGCGTTCGAGCAGCCGCGGCAGTTCCGAGAAGCAGGTGGGCGTGTAGCCCTTGGTGGTCGGCGGTTCGCCGGCCGCCAGACCGATGTCCCGTTGCGACATAGCGAAGCGGGTGATGCTGTCCATCATGCACAGCACGTCGCGGCCTTCGTCACGGAAGTATTCGGCGATCGACATCGCCATGTAGGCGGCCTGCCGCCGCATCAGTGCCGGCTCGTCCGACGTCGCCACGACCACGACCGACCGTTCCAGGCCCTCTGCGCCCAGATCGTCCTGCAGGAACTCCTGCACCTCGCGGCCGCGCTCGCCGATCAGCCCGATCACGGAGACGTCGGCCTTCGCGAAGCGGGCGAGCATCGACAGCAGAACCGACTTGCCGACACCGGAGCCGGAGAAGATGCCCATGCGCTGCCCGCGGCAGCATGTCAGGAAGGCATTGAGCGCGCGCACGCCGAGGTCGAGCGGCTCGCCGACCCGGCGGCGGCCGTGTGCTGCCGGCGGATCGGCCCGCAGCGGATAAACGACCGTCCCCGACACCAGCGGACCCTTGCCGTCGATCGGCTCGCCGAAGGCATTGAGGACTCGGCCGAGCAGGGCAGGCGACGGCCGGATTCCTGCCTGGCGGCGTACGATCAGGGCGCGGCAGCCGCGTCTGACACCGGCCAGGCCCGCAAAAGGCATCACGAGCGCGTGGCTCGCCTCGAAGCCCACGACCTCACAGGGAACCAGCGTGTCGGGCGCCGTCTCGATCTCGACCAGGCTGCCCAGCCGCATCATCGACATCGGACCCGCGACCTCGACGAGCAGTCCGCGCACGGCCATGACGCGGCCGAATACGGCCGTCTCGGCGATGTCGGCAAGTTCGGCTGCGAGGCCGCGGGTAGCGGCCGTCATTCCGGACTGAGGGCTCATCGATTCGTGATTCTCGCGCGCTCGACTGTCGCGGCCAGAGCCGCAGGACGTCAACGGTTCATTAACGGGTGGCGTTAACAATGCGTTGGCGACGGGGGTCCTGCCCGGGCCTCGTCGAGCACCGTTCGACCTGCCGCGCGGAAGCCGGAGTCCGGAGAGTCGCTTGGCCGAAAGTCTTAAACTGGCTCATGAGCTGCATGGTTCCGCAAAAGTCGCCTGACATGAATTGGTTAGAACGAATTTTGCAGGTCGTTAACGATCAAGCTTGCGCGGAAGAATCACCATTTGTTAACCAATGGCGGTTAACGTCGCGTATCGGGATCGGGCGGTTAGCTCCGGGAGCGCTTTGCATCCGGGTAAGGTTGGGGATCTGAGATGCGCGTTCTCCTCGTTGAAGACGACAGCGCGACCGCACAGTCGATCGAACTGATGTTGAAGTCGGAGAACTTCAACATCTACACGACCGATCTTGGCGAAGAAGGCGTCGATCTCGGCAAGCTCTACGACTACGACATCATCCTCCTCGACCTGAACTTGCCCGACATGTCCGGCTACGAGGTGCTGCGCAGCCTGCGTGTCGCCAAGGTCAAGACGCCGATCCTGATCCTCTCCGGCATGGCTGGCATCGAGGACAAGGTGAAGGGGCTCGGCTTCGGCGCCGACGACTACCTGACCAAGCCATTCCACAAGGACGAGCTCGTCGCCCGCATTCACGCGATCGTCCGCCGTTCGAAGG
>CAZVMY010000617.1:0-1744 GCA_964628955.1 uncultured Methylocystis sp. | reverse complement strand
AGGCGCACGCAGCGGCCATCCTTCAGGTCGATGGCGGGATAGAGGATCACGGCTTCCAGCGCAGGAAATTGACGAGGAGCGCCAGCCCAAGCGCCTGGCTCTTCTCAGGGTGGAACTGCATGCCGGCGATCGTGTCGCGCGCGACGACCGCCGTCACCGGCCCGCCGTAGTCGACCGCCGCGATGACGTCGGCCGGGTCGGCGGCGGCGAAGTGATAGGCATGCAGGAAATACGCGTGATGGCCGCCGGAGCCGAGGGACGCGCCGTCCAGGAGTGCGTGCGGCCGATGGTCGTCCAGCGTGTTCCAGCCCATGTGGGGAACCTTGAGCGCGGGATCGGCCGGTGCGATGCGGCGGACGGATCCGTCCAGCCAGCCGAGACCCGGCGTTTCGCCATGCTCGGTCCCGGTGCGGGCGAGAAGCTGCATGCCGACGCAGATGCCCAGAAACGGCCGTCCCCGTCGCCGGACCGTCTCGTCGAGCGCCTCGATCATGCCGGGCGCGGCGTCGAGATTGGCCATGCAGTCGCGAAACGCGCCGTCCCCCGGCAGCACCACGCGGTCGGCAAGGCGAACCGTTGCCGCATCCTGGGTCACCTCGACCCGGCCGGCGAGACCGGCGGTGTCGAGCGCGCGCGTCAGGGCCTTGGCGGCGGAATGGAGGTTGCCTGCGCCGTAATCGACGAGCGCGACGTTCATCGTCTCCCGCCGGGCTCGGGAAAGAGGCCGAGGACCGGCGGCGCCCGTTCCACGCCCTGCGGCAGACGCGGCTCGAGAGCCGCTGGTCGTGGCGTAGCCGGTCCCGACCTGCCAGGCCGCCGCTCGAGCCAGCCGGCGAAGAACCGCCGCTCGCAATCCTCGCGGTGCCGCCCCGCGACGACCCCTGCGAAATCGTAGCCGCGGCGGGCCGCCTTCCAGCGGATAAGGGACGAGCCTTCGAACCCGAGCAGGATCGCGAACAGCAGAAGCAGGCTGCCAACCGTCTGGTCCGGCAGCGAGAGCGCCCACCCGCCCGCTCCCACGGCAGCCATGATGAGCACCCAGCCGAGAGCGGCCAGCCAGAGCCGGTTCCACAGCAGCCAGAGCGGGCCGAAGACCGCGGCCGACAGCGAGAAGCCGTCGCGCACAAATAGCGTCCGCTCGGCCGCCTCGGCCTCGTTCGCGAACGCCTGCGGTACGTGCACGGTATAGGTCGCCATCGTGATGCTCCGGCCGCTTCAGACCGACAACGTGCCCTTGGTGGACGGCACCTCGTCGCCGAGACGCGGATCGACCGTCACCGCCGCACGCAACGCTCGGGCGAGGCCCTTGTAGCAGCTCTCCGCGATGTGATGCGCGTTGTCGCCGTAGAACGTCTCCACATGCAGCGTCACGCCTGCGTTCATCGCGAAGGCCTGGAACCATTCGCGCACCAGTTCGGTATCGAAGGTGCCGATCTTGGGTGCGGGAAAGGCCGTGCGGAACACGAGAAACGGCCGCCCGGAAACGTCGATCGCCACGCGGGTCAGCGTCTCGTCCATCGGCAGATCGAGGCTGGCGTAGCGCGTGATGCCGCGCTTGTCGCCGAGCGCCTGTCTCACGGCCTGGCCGATGGCGATGCCGACGTCCTCGGTGGTGTGGTGGAAATCGACGTCGAGATCGCCGCGCGCCTCGATCACGAGATCGATCCCCGCATGGCGGCCGAACAGCGTCAGCATGTGGTCGAGGAAGCCGATCCCGGTCGCGACCTCGGTCCGGCCGCTGCCG
>CAZVMY010000616.1:0-1747 GCA_964628955.1 uncultured Methylocystis sp. | reverse complement strand
AGATGCGCGATGCGGAAAGCCTTTTGTATTGCCATCGGTGCCGTCGTTCTCGCGCTCGCAAACGGGCAGCTGTCCCCGGCAGCTAGAGCAGAGGAGCAGATCCTCGTAACCGAGGCGCGGATCGTCGAAGTTCCGATCGGCGATGACCTCCCCGGGGAGGTGGGCCGCTATGTCGAGCGCGTTCAGCTTATTTTTGAGGCGGCAACGCAAAGGCTGGAGCGCCGACGCTTCGTGTTATTCGATCCGGCACCCTCGCTCGGACTCGTGCCCGAATGGCGGCCGGATGACGCGGCGCGGGCGAGGGCCGGCCGCGTGAGTGGGCGCGGCACGTTGATCTGGCGCGATCCAGGCAAGCCGTCCTGGGATCCCGAGTCCGTGCACCGAATGATCGTGGCGACCATGGCCGATGGGCGACCGACCGGTCTCGTGCGCATCGTTTCGCGAGACGGCGTGGTTTATGAGGGTCCTGCGCCGCGCGGCCGTCCAGAGGGGCGAGGCCGACTGGCATCGTCGGACGGCTCGGTCTTCGAGGGTTCGTTCCGTGAAGGTCTTGCGCAAGGCGAAGGTTTCTGGGTGGAGGCCTCGGGCGAGCGCTTCGAGGGCGGTTTCAACCGGGGACTGCGTGACGGTCGCGGTCGCACTATCCTGCCCAACGGCCATGCCTATGACAGCACCTGGCGCCAGGGCGTTGAGCAGCTCGACTCGCTTCGGGTGCGGCTCGCCCAACTGCCCTCGGGCCCGACAACGCAGGCAGGTCAGGATATCAGGGTCTCAGTCAACGTGAGGCCAACGCCCGCGCTTCCGCGCGCCGTCGCGCCTGGAGAGCCCGAGGAGGCGGCCGAGATAATCTATCGCGCCGATATGTCCGGTCGAGAAGTCGTGGTGCAACCAGCTGACAGCCGCTTGATGGGCGCATGGAAAGGGAACCGGCCGATCCAGTTCATCGACGGAGGAGATCGGGTCGGTGCATTTCGGGTCGGTGCATTTGGCGTTGACTCAGCGCTCTTGCGCGCCAGCGCGCCGCATTTCCGCATCGAGCTGCAGAACCGGACTCAAGGTGGGGTCCAAATCGTAGGCTTCCGCCTCGACGTCGCCTCGAGCCGCAGCGACTTGCAACCTGCAGTCCAGATCCTCGGCACATCCGGGGTGGGTTGCGACGTAGACTTCGATGTGGTTCAGAGGATCGAGAACCATGGCTGGTCTCCGGCGATGGGCGCGCGTGTGCGCTTCAACTTCGGCCCGCCGGGGTCAACGCAAGCGGAGACGACCCCTTACTCTCGCGTCCTCGGCGACATCGCCGGCAGGCTGCGCTTCGATCTGTCGCGTGAGTTGTCTGAGGCGGGCGTCCGTGTCGAGGCGCTCAGGCAGGCAAGTGAACGTGGTGGCTTCGCTTGTCCTAGCGGCAACTTGCAGACATGCCTGCGCGCACTGCGCTCCGATTCACGTTTTGGACGTCTGGGAGCCTTGCTCGGTCTTGGACCGGATGATTCAAATACCATCGTCGTCAAAGCGAACGGCTTCCTCGACTACACGTGGCGCGATGTCGATGGCGCAAGCCATCAGCGCTCCTCACCCTTCAGCCTGTTGCTTCCGCTTGGCATGATCAAGGCGCAGCTCGAGTGCGGCGAAGGCGGAGGTCTGCAGCCAAGGCGCATCCAGACCGTCCAACTCAGGCTCGATGGCGGCTCCTATCGTATCCCTCCGGCGAAGGCCGCCTTGGCGGGATGACGCAAATCGCTGAGCACTG
>CAZVMY010000615.1:0-1747 GCA_964628955.1 uncultured Methylocystis sp. | reverse complement strand
GCGCGCCTATCTGGCTCTGGCCGATACGATATGAACCGGCTCAAGTCCGTCATGCTGATGCTGATCGCGAACGATGCGCCGCTCGGGCCGGAATGGAAGGATCATCCGTTAAAAGGTGAGTGGTCGACCCACCGCGAATGTCATGTCGGCGGAGACTTCCTGCTCATCTACAAAACGGACGATGCCGCCGGAAAGGGCGGCATCGTCGTTTTCGTCAGGGCTGGAACCCATGCCGACCTGTTTGGCGAGTAGCGCGGGTCAATCCTGGTCTGGTAACCGGTCGCCCGTCCGAAGCGCCCCGGCGTCGCTACGACGCTTGCGGGTGATGCCGGCACCGACCCGCGACCGCTTTTCAAGCGGCAGCAGCCGGATGGGGTGGGGATCGATGTCGCGGGTGATCTTCGGGACGTAGCGCTCGATGAAGGCGCGCCGCTCGACGAGGATAACGTCAAGCCCTTCGGTTGCCATGCGTTTCGAATAATGCTTGCCGTTCGTGCCTGCGCGGGCATGGCCCATGACGTCGGCACGCATGAGTTCATTGACGCCGTCGACTTCGTAGAAGCTGCTGCCCAGCGCCCGAATGCTGTGAATGTCCGGTCCCTTACCGGCCGGGTTGGTAGGGAGCGGCAGGCTCGCGCCGATATACGCAACCATGTGTTGCCACGCACGCTCATAAAAGTGCGCGCCGCCGCGCTTCTCTGTGTTGATGTAAAGCTCGGGGAACAACGCGCTGTGGCCCTCGGCGCGGATCGCCTCGACATAGTCGAGAAACCCCAATCGGATCAGCTCTTGGTGGATAGGCAGGACACGACGCCGCGCCCGTCGCTTCTCGCCCGCTGTCTCGCCATCGCGCCCGCGGGTTAGATTGTCGCGAATCAGAAAATGGGGAACAGCATGGTCCGTGATCACGTCGGCCACTTCGAGCCCGCACGTCTCCTCGCGGCAGCTGTGATGAAAAAACCAGAGCAGCGGCAGATAATAGGCGGCATCGTGCCAGACCTGCCGACGCGGTCCGTCATCGCGCAGCCGGCTCAACGCCCCACCGCCGCCGGTGTAGAGCGGCGAGCGGAACAGGACTTCCAGATGCGCGGTTGTCCAGGGCGGGCGCGTGTCGATGTCGGGATCGCTCTTGATGGCGATCCGGCCAGCGCCGAAGTTCATGACGACGGCGCCTGGCATGCGCGGCATCCACGATGTCGTAGCCAGATACTTGGCGACCGTCGCCATCGTCGATAAGTCGCGGTTGATCGTCTTGTGGCTGCGCCGCTCGGCGGCGGTCATTGGCGGAAGCTCGGCAATGACTTCCGCGAAGGGGCGCGACATCGCGCCCTCGGTCAACGTTCCGTAGTAGAAGCGAGCGGGCACCTGCTGGATGCCCTTCTTGAACGCGGCCGCATCGAGGTGAGTGTAGGCGCCGAGTGGCTTGTCGCCGGTGATCCAGGCGAATGTTTCCATGATACGGCGCTGTTGCTTGAGGTCCCCCTTCCAGATGCCGTCCGCCTTGAGGTCGGCGAGCACGTCGCCAATGACGGCACTGAACGGACGCGCATCATAGACCTGAAATTGGCTGTCGACAGCCGGGGGGACGATTGGAACGACGACCGGCTCGGACCTCCGAACCTCACGCGCCGGGCCAATGTCGGTCATGAGCGCCGCAACGGGATCAGCGGCGTCCATTGCGTCATCGTCGAACGCTCGCTGCGCAAGGTCGGCGCCTTTGCCCATGCCGCGGATAATATGCGTCCGC
>CAZVMY010000614.1:0-1748 GCA_964628955.1 uncultured Methylocystis sp. | reverse complement strand
CGATCGGCAGGTTGATCAGGAACAGCACGACGATGAGTCCGCCGCGTGTGTCGAGCAGGCCAAAATCGCGGAACAGCAGATAGACCGGAATCAGTGCCCCGACCGGTGGCATCATCTTGGTCGAGAGCATCCACATCAGAAGATCCTTGGTCTTCTTCGTTGGCTGGAAAGCCATGGCCCAGGCCGCTGGAATGGCGAAGAGCAGTGCGACCAGCGTGGAGCCCACGGCCAGCACGACCGAGTTCATGGCGAAGCGCAGATAGTTCGAGCGGGCCTGCACTTCGGCGTAGTTCTCGGTCGTCCAGTGGAAAAACAGGAATTTCGGAGGGAGTGCAAAGGCATCGAGCTCGCTCTTGAAGCTTGTCAGGATGGTCCAGAGCACGGGAAAGAAGATGAGGAAGCCGATCGCCCAGGCGAGCGCCGTCACGGAGATTTGGTGGAGGCCGGAGGTGCGGCGGGACATCGTCAGCCTTCCAGGTTCTTGCCGATGAGCCGAATAAGGAAGATTGCGACGATGTTGGCGAGAATGACCGCGATGATGCCCCCAGCGGACGCTCCGCCGACGTCGAAGTTCAGCAGCCCCTGGAAGTAGACGAGATAGGAAAGATTGCCCGCCGTGCCGCCCGTGCCGGTGACGTAGATCTCCGCGAAAACGTTGAGCAGGAAGATCGTCTCGATCAGGACGACGACCGCCATGGGCCGGGCGAGATGCGGCAGCGTGATGAAGATGAACCGGGACAGGAACCCTGCCCCGTCCATTTCCGCCGCCTCCTTCTGCTCCTGGTCGAGCGACTGCAACGAGGTCAGCAGAATCAGTGTCGCGAAGGGCAGCCACTGCCAAGCGACCATGATCGAGATGGACGTGAGTGGAAAATCGCCTATCCAGTCAATGGGCTGCATCCCAACGGCGGTCATGCCCGCCGCGAGGATCCCCGAGACCGGATGCATCATCATGTTCTTCCAAACCAGCGCGGAGACGGTCGGCATGACGAAGAACGGCGCGATCACCATGAGCCGCACGATGCTGCGGCCGAAGATCGGCTGGTCGAGCAGCAGCGCCAGAAGGATACCGCCCGCGATGCTGGCGACGATGACGTTGAAGACAATCAGCAGCGTGTTGAACAGAGCCCGGAAGAAGGCAGGGTCGGACAGGAAGTAGCGGAAGTTGCCGACCCCGGCGAACGACTCCTCGCCGGGATTAAGAAGGTTGTAGCGCAGCAGCGAAAACCAGACGGTGAGCGCTAGCGGCACGATCATCCAGACGAGCAGAACTGCGACGGATGGCGCGACGGCAAGGCGGCTCAGTCGGTTGGCGTGTTGCGTTGCCATGGCTCGCTTCCAGGCGTCGACAGGCGGGCGGCCTGCCGAGCGGCTTCCACTGGGCGGGGTAGGAGATGCCCGTACCGCGCCGGTCGGCGCGGTACGGATCCAAACGGCGGCGACTTACTTGATGTAGCCGGCGCGGGTCATCTCGCGCGTGCTCGTCTCCTGGGCCTGCCTCAGCGCATTGTCGACGGTCATGCCGCCGGCCAGCGCCTGCGAGAACAGTTGGCCGACCGTAGTCGCTAGGCCCTGAAACTCCGGGATCGCGACGAACTGCACGCCGACGTAGGGAACAGGTTTCACCGTCGGCTTGGTCGGGTCGGCGGCGTTGATGGAATCCAGCGTCATCCTGGCGAAGGGCACCTTCGCGTATTCCGGATTGGCGTAGAGCGAGGTTCGCGTGCCCGGCGGCACGTTGGCCCAGC
>CAZVMY010000613.1:0-1754 GCA_964628955.1 uncultured Methylocystis sp. | reverse complement strand
GCTGGCGGAAGTCGTCGGGGGGGGGGGTACGGACCGGGTCGGCTGCCCGACTGCTTATTGCCGCCTGTCGATTGCCCGCTTCCCCTCCCACCTGCGCCGTGCCACGGCCATGCCCCACGTGATGCCGAGCATCAGATACCAGTGGCGCCAGTGGTCGGTGTCGATCTGTACGCCTTGCAGGATCAGCATGAAGAAAGCCGACCAGAGCACGATCGCCTCGTTGCGCCATGGCGAGGCGCGCACGATCAGTGACCAGCCGACGTAGAGCGTCGAGAGGATCAGGGCGAAGTAGCTGAAGCCGCCCAGCCAGCCATAGGCGGCGAAGGCGTTCAGGAAGGTGTTGTGCGGGTCCTCGGGGAAGATTTCAGGAAAGATCAGCGGCCCGAAGCCGTTCGGCCGTTCGAGAAGCATCGGGATGGCGCGCCGCTGGTTGCCGAACCGGCCGGTCTCGCCGACGTCGTAGGACTGATCGAGCGTCGCCCGGTTCTCGAACATCGTCCGGACGCTGTCGAACTGCAGCGCCGTGACCACCGTCAGGGCCAGGAGAGCCGCCCCGATCGCGGCGAGCAGCACGAGCCGTGCGCGCAGCTTCGTGCTCGGCGTCGTCAGAAACGTCAGCCCGATCGCGAGCAGGACGGCGCCGGCCGCCACGATCCACGCCCCGCGCGAGAACGACAGGAAGATGCCGCAGGCCACGACGGCGAGGGCGAGGAAAGCCGCGAAAGGGCGCCGGTGGCTGCCGATCAGCAGGCCATGCGCCAGATAGACGAACGGAAGCACGAGGAAGCTGCCGGTGACGTTGGGGTCCTTGAACGTGCCGACCGCCCGGCCGAACCTGGAGAACAGTTCCGCCGTGCCGGCCACGTCGAAATAGCCCATGATCCCTGTGATGGAGGCAGCGACTGCCGCCGCGACATAGCCGCGCTGGATCGCGCCCAGCCGCGCCAGTGTATCCTCCGACAGGATCGCGGCCACGACGATGGCGCTCAGCGCCATATAGGCCGAGATGGCGACGAACCAGACCGAGCGCACGTTGTCGGCGACCGGAACGAGCGCCATCGCTCCGCCGAGGTTGTAGAGCGCGAGGAGGATGATCAGCGGCAGCAGCTCGACCGCGATCCTCAGCCCGGTCACCGCGAACACGGCGAAAAGCAGCGCGAACACGAGTTCGTAGGGCGCCGGTTCGATGAAGACGAGGAAGCTCGACGCGGCCAGAAGCCAGAGCGTTCCGCGCTGGAGCCCAGCCACGGAGAGGCGGGGGCCGCTGCGAGCCGAGCCCGCATCTTTGCCATTCGCGGAGGCAACGCTCAAAACGCGTTCTCCGTCCGCAGCAGCGCGAAGGGCGTGAGAAGAACGATCCAGAGATCGAACAGGATCGACCAGTTCTCGATGTAGTGCAGGTCGTGCTCGACGCGCTTCTGGATCTTCTCGGGCGTATCCGTCTCGCCGCGCCAGCCGTTGACCTGTGCCCAGCCGGTGATGCCCGGCTTGACCTTGTGGCGCGCGAAATAGCTTTCGACCACCTCGCCGTAGAGCCTTTCGGCGGCCTTGGCATGGATCGCGTGGGGGCGGGGACCGACGAGCGACAGGTCACCCTTGAAGACGACGTTGAGGAGCTGCGGCAGCTCGTCGATCGAGGTCTTCCGCAGGAACCGACCGACGCGGGTGACGCGGGGATCGCCCCGACGCACGAGCCGGGAGGCACTCGGATCGGCCTGGTCGGCGTGCATCGACCGGACCTTGAAGATCTCGAT
>CAZVMY010000612.1:0-1761 GCA_964628955.1 uncultured Methylocystis sp. | reverse complement strand
GTTCCAGCGGTAGATGCGGAACTCGGCGAGGTTCGTAGCCGGCCGGCCATCGACGCCGACCGGCTTGGGCCAGACCTTACCGGCCGTGACGCGGGAGTTCTTGGGGAGCGAGAGTTCGACCATCGTTCTTCTCTTCTAATCTGTAAGATCGAAGTGATTCTGGAGTTTGGACCAGCCCAATGGAACAGTTGTCATCTGAGCCATTATGTAGGCTTCATGATGTTTAAATTCATGAGCCAACGAGCCACTTTTCGCATTAGCTAGCAAAAATCCCCAGTCACTACCGTTGTGGTAGCTTCGTCCGAGCCATCCTAGAGCAAGCAAAATAGCAATCTGCTCAGGAGCCAGCTCTCTCAATTTTCGAGCCAACGCTACGTAAGCAGGGGAAGACAAGCCCGGCTTGTGGGAGGATGTAGAGCGAATAACAGTTTCTCCGAGCTTTTTGCCCTCTGATCGCGTCCAGAGATAATCGAAGGTTTTCTTGATAAGGGGTGTTAGCCTATCGATTTCGGCAAGAACAGCGTTTCCGACCAGTCGTGGCGCGAGCGCCGCTTCCATTCTTCCACTGGCCAAATCGTCAAGCTCGAAAACGAAGGCGCCGTAACCTGACGACTGAGCCTTCTTCGCAAATTTTCCGTCCGCAGTGAGAAGCGCCCCCCTGCTTAAGGCGCACGCAAGATACATGCAATCATACGATGAATGATCCAGATCTTGGGCGAGAATCAATGCATCTCCAACAAGATGTTCAGTCGGAATAAATTCCTCGACTGCCTCCCTCACAAATGAAATGCCAGCCTTGATCTGTTCAGATGTAATTTCTCCTCTCTGAAATTTTCTTCGCATCACGTTTGCAAATTCCGCCAGCATAAGATCGGGAGCGATCAGACGGGCACTAAGGTTTCGGACCAAAAGCGCTGAAGCCCGTCCCGGCTCGTCAATAACCCACTTTACGGCAACCGACGCGTCGACGATGATCAACGATCACGATCCTCACGTACGAGAATGGTTGAGTCTGTCTGCTGGACATCCTTTGGGGTTAACGCGGCAATGCGCTCGGCTTCGTCGAACAAGCGATTTCTGCGTACACGCGGACTAAGCGCTTCACGCAAGATCTGTTCAGCACGCTCCTCTGGTTTCAAACCGAGAGACTTGGCATCTGCCACGAGAATCGAAAGAAGATCATCACGAAGGTTGATGTTCACCATCTTAACCTCATTATCACTTGGCAAGATTTTAATACACCCTCGCCTTCGGCGCGATATACTCCACATCATTCGACATCGTATACGTATGCACCGGCCGGTAATCGATCGCGACCGTTCGCTCGACGTCGTCGATGAAGGCCAGCGTGTGCTTCATCCAGGTCTTGTCGTCGCGGTCCTTGAAGTCTTCGCGCGCGTGGGCGCCGCGCGATTCCTGGCGGTTGACCGCGCTTTCCATGGTCACGACGGCCTGGGCGATCAGGTTGTCGTACTCGAGCGTCTCGATCAGGTCCGAGTTCCAGATCAGCGAGCGGTCGGTGACCTGGATGTCGTCCGCGCCGCCCCAGACGGTGTGGATGAGCGTCTTGCCTTCCTCCAGCGTTTCGCCGGTGCGGAAGACGGCGCAGTTGTTCTGCATGATACGCTGCATGTTGAGGCGCAGGTCTGAAGTCCGCGTGCCGCCGGCGGCGTTGCGGAAGCGGTCTAGACGGGAGAGCGCGAGGTCGGCCGAATCCGCCGGCAACGGCGGATGCTTGTCGCCGGCCGAGACCAGTTCACC
>CAZVMY010000611.1:0-1768 GCA_964628955.1 uncultured Methylocystis sp. | reverse complement strand
GGCAGACGCGACGCCCTCCGTCGGCTTCCGGTCCGCGGCTTCGATCGCCTCCGAGAACAGCTTTCCGAAGGCGCCAATGTCGCTGGTCATGATCGCCAGCATGCCGGCGAACGGCCCGAGACCCACGACGTTGATCCAGATCAGCGCCCAGATCAGGGCGTCCACGCCGCGGACCGCGTCGAGGCTGCGGCGCGCGAAGAAGTGCACGACGCGGTTGGCGACCACGTTGCGCGCCGCGAGGAATCCGACCGGAAACGAGATGATTGCCGCGAGGAAGGTGCCGAGGAACGCGATGGCGATCGTTTCGAACAGCGCCTTCAGATAGATCGTCGCCCGCGCCATCGAGCCCGGATCGGGCGGCAGCATCAGGACGACGAAGGTGCCGAGATTACCGAACCCGCCGATGACCTTGCTGAAGGAGAATTCCAGGTTATGGAGCCCGAACACCAGCAAGCCGATGGCGGCCGCGAGCAGGAGCGGACCGCCGAGACGGCTCTGGAGCGGCGGATGTAGCGTCTCCCGGTGCTGCGCGACGAGCGCCCGGCGTTCGGCCGCCGTCATCCCGGAATAGCTGTGCCGCCCCGGGGAATCGGCCATGTCGAGGCCCGCAGTCTCGAGGTTCGTGCTCATCGGCGATGCTCCATGTCGATGAACATGTGGCGCACGCGTTCCGTCACCAGGTCGATGATCACCACCGTGGCGATGATCAGCAAAAGGATCGCGCTCACGTCGGAGAAGTAGAATTTGCGGATCGCCTCGATCAGGTCCTGCCCGATGCCGCCTGCGCCGACGAAACCCATGACGGAGGCGCCGCGGACGTTGATCTCGAAGCGGAGCAAGGCATAGCTCGCGTAGTTGGACACGACCTGCGGCACGACCGCGTAGCGCACCATCTGCCACCACGAGCCACCGGCGGCATAGATGCCGTCGACCGGCTTCATGTCGATGTTCTCCGCCACCTCGGAGAACAGCTTGCCGAGCGCGCCGACGGTATGGATGGCGATGGCGAGGACGCCGGGAATAGGCCCCAGCCCGAACGCGATCACGAAGATCAGCGCGAAGACGATCTCGGGGACCGTGCGCGTGAACTCGAGGAACCGGCGCGTCGCGGCGCGAACCCAAGGGTTTCTCCCGAGGTTCGCCGCGGCGAGAAACGACAGGAAGAACGCGAAGACGGCACCCAATAGCGTGCCGACATAGGCCATCAGAAGCGTCTGGGCGAGCAGGGACGTCCAGACGCCGAAACCCCAGTACCACTCGCCGAGATCCGCCCAGAACGTCGCCAGCCGGAGGGTCGGAATGGTTTCGACGAAATAGTTGGGAAAGCGCCACAGGTTGGCGGCGAACTTTGCCGGATCGACCTCGGCGCCGATGCCGGCCAGAACGACGAGCAGGGCGACCACGAGCCCGATGCCGATCCCGCGCAGCCGCTTTTCCTGCGCGGCCTGCCGGTATTGCGCCGTGAAGGCGGCAACGCGGTCGGCAGAGGCGGCGGCTGTCGTCATTGCGTGGACCTGGATCGGAAAGTGTCAGGACGGCAAAAGGCCGGAGTGGGGGTGCCACTCCGGCCCGTCGATGATCGGCGACCGATCAGGAACCGCGCTTCTTGCGCAGGTCGTCGACGAACTTCTGCAGGTCCTCGGTGACCTTGTAGTCGTCATGCTTGACCGGCGCGAAGCCTGGCGACTTGCCATCCGACAGCTTGTCGAACGCGGCCTTGTCCTTCTTGTGGGCGTTGTAGAAGGCATCGGCGATCGCCTTCTTCAGG
>CAZVMY010000610.1:1504-1777 GCA_964628955.1 uncultured Methylocystis sp. | reverse complement strand
GACCGATCTCGCTCGAACTCGACGTGGCGGACATTCGTCTGCGCGGTCGCGATGCCGTGCCCTGCGTGGTGCTGGTCAACGAATTGGTCACAAACGCCGTGAAGCACGCCTTTCCCGACGGCATGGCCGGGCGCGTGCTGGTGCGGCTCCGGCGCGCGGAGGATCCCGCTTACCGGATCACGCTTTCGGTCGAGGACGATGGCGCCGGTATGCCCGGCGATGCGGTTTCGAGCGGCCTCGGACAGCAGATCATTCTGAGTCTGACCCGGAGCA
>CAZVMY010000610.1:0-1494 GCA_964628955.1 uncultured Methylocystis sp. | reverse complement strand
TGTCCGGTCCTGCCACCAGCGAGCCGGCGCGACCCGGAACGCGCGTGTCGATCGATATCCCGGCGCAGCCGGCCGAACCCGAAGCGTAGCTGCGGCAGAACCTGGTCCGACGGGTCAGGTCCGACGGATTTCGGTCTCGATGCCCGGATGCGGATCGAGGCTGCGCCCCGCCACGTCATCGACGAAGGCGCCGATCTCTTCGACCGAGAACGGCTTTCGCATGAAGCGCGCGTCGCGGAACGTTCGGGGCAGGGCCTCGGGCGGAGAGCCCGAAACGAAGGCGAAAGGCGTCCCCCGGGCCCGAAGCCTCTCGGCGACCTCGAAGCTCTTGCCGCCGATGATCTCGATATCGAGCAGCGCGCACGACAGGTCGCCGGAAGCCGCGTTGCGGGCCTCCGAAAGGCTCTGGCAGACGATGACCTCCACGTGATCGCCGAGCCGCTCCACAAGGGCGCTCTCGATGTCCATCACGATGAACGGATCGTCTTCCACGATGAGAACGCGACGAACGGACATTGCCAACTCTGCTTCCTGCGGCCGGCCGCACGAACCGTGCGGCAACCGGGCCGATGCCCCCATGATCGCAGAGACTGGTTCCCGCGATCCTAACGTGCGCGCCCCGACGCCAGAGCGGCCTCGCCAAAGCCGATCAGCGCCGTCGTCGTGATCGCAAGGGTGAGGAACAGCAGCTCTGTCAGGAGCGCGCCCATCGGTGCGACACCCGTCGTGATCACGACGAAGGTCGAGAGCGCTATTGCGAAGAGTACGGAACAGACCGCGGGCATGGATCACCTCCTCCGGCTCGGCTTTCGATCAACGTGGACCGGGCCATGCTGTTCCATGCAGTGCTCGAACGCCGCAGCGGCCAAGAGGAGCCGCGCCGCAAGCGCGAAGGGACCGGCCCGGTGGCGGTCGAACCCGAGGCAGTTTGCGGCAGAGAGGGGCTCTAGAGACTGTCTGGAAACGCGCTTCATCCTGAGGTGCGAGGCGAAGCCGAGCCTTGAAGGATGGTCTTCAACCGCTCCATTCGCCGTACGAGCATCCTTCGAGGCTCACTCGCACCCAGGGAGGAGGAAACGAGAGGTTGCGAACAGGGGCTTGGCCCGGCTTCGGGTCTCAGGAGGCCTTCTTCAGCGCCGGGCGCGTGAAGAACAGGGCCTGGCTGATCGCGGCCTTCACCGCGTCCTGCTGGAACGGCTTGGTGATCAGGAAGGCGGGCTCGGGCCGCTCGCCCGTCAGCAGCCGTTCCGGATAGGCGGTGATGAAGATCACCGGCACGTCGATGCCGGTCAGGATCTCGTTGACCGCGTCGAGGCCCGAACTTCCGTCGGCGAGCTGGATGTCGGCGAGGACCAGCCCCGGCCGATAGCGGTTCGCCAGCGTGATCGCCTCGCGATGCGTGCGCGCGACGCCGGTCACCCTGTGTCCGAGTTCCTCGACGAGGGTCTGGAGGTCCAGCGCGATGATCGGTTCGTCCTCGATCACCAGCACGTC
>CAZVMY010000609.1:0-1779 GCA_964628955.1 uncultured Methylocystis sp. | reverse complement strand
CGACGAGGCTGACGTGGCTGTTCGGTTCGGCGCCGAAGGCGGTCGAGGCGCCGGAGAACAGCTTGGCGCGGGACGTCACCTGCGCGTGCACCTCCAGCCCGACGATGATCTCCCAATCGCCGGTGACGCCCTTCATGAGCTTCTTCGGATTGACGGGGGCGTTCATGGCGGCTCCGGTAGGCGCGAGGGCTCGTCCCGGATAGAATGCCGAGTGGCGGTCGGCAAGCGCCGGACCGCCTCGGGGCGAAGGAGGAACGGTCATGAACGCAATCGCCGGGCTCCGCTTCGACCGGAGCGGCTTTTTCGAATGGCTGACGCCACAAGCCCGTCGATTCGAACTGGTGAAGGGCGAGCCTCGCATGTTGCCTTGGGTGACGGGGTATCATGCCCGTGTCGCGTCGAACTGGGTGATCGTCCTCGGTTCCGCTCTCGACCGAAACCGCTACGACATCAGTCAGGGCGACTTCGCGGTCGCGACCGGGCCCGATTCGCTTCGGTTCGCGGACGTGATGGTCGTGCCTTACATCCAGGACGGCAACGCCCGGGAAACCGACGACGCCATCCTCCTCGTCGAGGTGCTCTCGACCAGTTCGCATCACGTGGATTTTCACGAGAAGCTGATCGAGTACAGCGCACTGCCCAGCGTCCAGACCTACGTCGTCTGTGCCCAGGACGCGGCTCGGGCCTGGATCTGGACGCGAGTCGACGGACAGTGGCCCGGCGCGCCTGAAATCGTCGAGGGGCATGGCGCGACGTTCGCCATCCCTGCGCTCGGGCTCGTCGTCGCCACGTCGGACATCTTCCGCGGTATCCCGGCCTGACCGGGCCTCAGACCCACCATTTGGGCGCGCGGAACCGCCCCGCCGCATCCTCGATCACCTGACCGGCCGCAAACAGCGTTTCCTCGTCGAACGGCCGTCCAATCAGTTGCAGGCCCAGCGGCAGGCCATTGGCGTCGAGCCCGGCAGGCACGGCGATGCCCGGCAGGCCCGCCATGTTCACGGTCACAGTGAAGACGTCGTTAAGATACATCTCGATTGGCGACGCCATCGCCATCTCGCCGACGCCGAATGCCGCGGACGGCGTTGCTGGCGTGAGCACGGCATCGACGCCGTCGGCGTAGGCGATCTCGAAATCCCGCTTGATCAGCGTCCTGATCTGCTGCGCCCGGACGTAATAGGCATCATAGTAGCCCGCTGACAGCACGTAGGTGCCGATCATGATGCGGCGCTTGACCTCCCTGCCGAACCCGGCGGCGCGGGTCCGCTCATAGAGATCGACGATGTCGCGACCAGGCACCCGCAGCCCGTATCGCACGCCATCATAGCGCGCCAGATTGGATGAGGCCTCTGCCGGCGCCACGATGTAATAGGCAGGCAGGGCGTATCTGGTGTGCGGCAGCGAGATGTCGACGAGGGTGGCGCCGGCGGCCTGGAGCCAGGCGGCGCCTTGGCTCCACAGCTTCTCGATCTCGGGCGGCATGCCGTCCACGCGGTATTCCCGCGGGATGCCGATCTTCAGTCCCTTCACGCTCCGGCCCAGCGCGGCCTCGTAATCCGGCACCGGCCGGTCGGCAGAGGTCGAATCCTTCGGGTCATGCCCTGCCATCGAGCGCAGCATGATGGCGGCGTCGCGCACCGTCTTCGCGATCGGACCGGCCTGATCGAGCGACGATGCGAAGGCGACGATGCCCCAGCGCGACACCCGCCCATACGTCGGCTTGATGCCGACGGTGCCGGTGAAGGCGGCCGGCTGCCGGATCGAGCCGCCGGTGTCCGT
>CAZVMY010000608.1:0-1779 GCA_964628955.1 uncultured Methylocystis sp. | reverse complement strand
GGCTGCATCTGCCTTGTGGGTCTATCCCCGCAGGTGCGGGGGAGCCACACCGGCGGTGCGCCCACGATCACGCTGTCAAGGTCTATCCCCGCAGGTGCGGGGGAGCCGGCCGACGGGCGGCTTTGGGCGGGTTGGTCGGTGGTCTATCCCCGCAGGTGCGGGGGAGCCAACAGCCGACCCTCGACCTTCAGGCCTTTGGCGGGTCTATCCCCGCAGGTGCGGGGGAGCCGCGATCGAGGCACCGAATCGACGCGTGATCGCGGGTCTATCCCCGCAGGTGCGGGGGAGCCGCCGGGGAAGGCCTCCATCACGGCCTCGCGCAGGGTCTATCCCCGCAGGTGCGGGGGAGCCGACATCCGCAACCGCTTCACGGGCGCCGTGCTGGGTCTATCCCCGCAGGTGCGGGGGAGCCGCTGGATCGTCTGCGACATCCAACCTGACTCCGGGTCTATCCCCGCAGGTGCGGGGGAGCCCCGTCGACGTCGAAGCGTGGCTGGCGCAGAAGGGGTCTATCCCCGCAGGTGCGGGGGAGCCAAACGCTACTTCGGCAACGTCGCAATCGACGCGGGTCTATCACCGCAGGTGCGGGGGAGCCTCTGTCTCTGCTTCTGCTTCTGCTTCTGGTGCGGGTCTATCCCCGCAGGTGCGGGGGAGCCGGTCGCCAGCACGTCAGGGACGGCCGGATCGTGGGTCTATCCCCGCAGGTGCGGGGGAGCCCTTACCGCCGGAGTTCTTCCGGCCGGGTTGTCGGGTCTATCCCCGCAGGTGCGGGGGAGCCCGCAACCCACACCAATACACCGTTCGGCTGCTGGGTCTATCCCCGCAGGTGCGGGGGAGCCTCAGATACCCAACCGGCGTCACGGTGCTGGGCGGTCTATCCCCGCAGGTGCGGGGGAGCCTTGCAAATCTGACGCCATCAATCGATGACTGTGGGTCTATCCCCGCAGGTGCGGGGGAGCCGCTGTAATCGAAAAGGCAGCCGGGCTGAGGCTGGGTCTATCCCCGCAGGTGCGGGGGAGCCACAGCCCGACCGCCGGCCCTTCCCGCTCGGCAGGGTCTATCCCCGCAGGTGCGGGGGAGCCCGGCGAGACGAACCACGACCGCCCGTCCATGCGGGTCTATCCCCGCAGGTGCGGGGGAGCCTCCGGATTGCGAGAGTGGGCGATTTCGAGCGAGGGTCTATCCCCGCAGGTGCGGGGGAGCCTGCGTAAGTGTTCAGCCGACGGGTATTCGTCGGGGTCTATCCCCGCAGGTGCGGGGGAGCCACGTGGTGCTACGATATCAGCACCGGCCAGTGGGGTCTATCCCCGCAGGTGCGGGGGAGCCTCGGATCGATCGTTCGGGCTTCAACAGCAGCAGGGTCTATCCCCGCAGGTGCGGGGGAGCCTCGGTCTCGCCGACCCAGCCGGCGCCCGCCTCGGGTCTATCCCCGCAGGTGCGGGGGAGCCTAATACCCGTTCGCGAACCACGGGATCATGCTGGGTCTATCCCCGCAGGTGCGGGGGAGCCGCATTCCCTTGACCAAATCGGAAGTGACCATGGGGTCTATCCCCGCAGGTGCGGGGGAGCCGTCCGCGCGGCTCAGGCACGTGGCGCAGCGGCGGGTCTATCCCCGCAGGTGCGGGGGAGCCTGGAATCCCTCGCACACCACGCCCGCGACCGTCGGTCTATCCCCGCAGGTGCGGGGGAGCCCGATCGGCCGCGGCCAGTGGTATGGGTGGCCGGGGTCTATCCCCGCAGGTGCGGGGGAGCCGCGACCGGACAGAGGAACGACTTCAC
>CAZVMY010000607.1:0-1784 GCA_964628955.1 uncultured Methylocystis sp. | reverse complement strand
CCCTGAGCGTGTTGAGGAGCGACTCGAACACCGCGAGATAGGCGGCGGTGCCGCTGTTCCCCGCGTTGGGCGGGAAATTGAACAGGACGATCGCGACCTTGCGCTCCGCCCGCTCCGAGCGCCGGAGCGCGACCAGCTTCGCGACCCGGGCCGCGAGCATCGTCGCGCGTTCGCCGTGCGGCTGCATGTCGTGCCGGCCCTCGCCGGCCGCACGGCCGCCGAAGACCATCGGCCCGGCCGCGCCGTCGAGCTCGGGGATCGCCACCATCATGGTGGCCTCGACCGGAAGCAGGCCGCGGTCCGACGTCTCCCACTCCGTCAGCGTCTGGAACTCGACGGGCGTGACCGAGAGATACGGCACGTCCAGCAGGGCGAGGGTCTCTTCTGCCGCGCGGGCGTCGTTGTAGGCCGGACCGCCCACGAGGCTGAAGCCGGTGAGCGAGACCACGGCATCCACCGTCGTCCGTCCGTCCTGGCGGAAGTAGCGCTCGACCGCCGGCCTCGCGTCGAGCCCGGTCGCAAAAGCCGGGACGACGTCGAGCCCCCTGGCTTCCATCGCCGCGATCACCCCGTCGTAATGCGCGGAGTTCCCGGCGAGCAGATACGAGCGCATCAGCAGGAGACCGACGGTGCCGCGCCCGCCGCCCCGGGGCAACAGGCCCGCATCCTCCGCCACGCGCCCGGCGAGGCGCGGATGATACAGCCCGACCTCGGGATACTCGACCGGCGAAACCGCCCGCGCGAGGCCCCGCAGCCCGCGCCGCGGCCCGTCCGCATAGCGGCCGACCAGGAAGCGGACCATGTTGGCGACGTTCTCGTCGGACCCCGCCAGCCAGTACTGCAGCGTCAGAAAATAGGCGCGCACGTCCTGCGCGGTGCCGGGGATGAACTTGAGCAGCTTGGGGATGCGCCGCAGCATCTTCATCTGCTGCGCACCGACCGTGCCGCCGGACTTGCCGCGGTTGCCGCGCAGCCGCTTCAGCAGCGCGAGCGGGCCACCCTGCTTGGCGCTCATGTCGAACCGGCCGATCCGCGTGAGCCGCGTGACCTCGCCGGCCGACATCGCGCAGACCATGGCGTCGCAGGTGAGCCGACGCGCGGTGAGCGCCGGCAGCACCGGAAGGAAATGATCCTCCATGAACAGCATCGTGGCGATCACGACGTCGGCGCGGCCGATGTCGCCGATGCAGCGGTCGAGCGCGACCGGATCGTTGCTCCATTCGGCGGCGGCGTGGATCGTGAGGGTCAGGCCGGGGAGGTCCGATTGCAGCATGCGCGCGGCCCGCGCCGTCGCGCTCGCCAGATGGCTGTCCATCGTGACGATGACGACCCGGACGGGCTGGGCGTCAGCGGCTGTGGTGAGCTTTTGCATCGTACAGCGTCTCGATGGTGATCGTGCTGAGGCCATTGTCCTGGGCGAAGCGTTCGGTGTTGCGCCGTGCCTTGCCGCGCACGAAGAACGGGATCTTGCGCAGTTCCTGCTCGGCGTCCGTCGTCCAGCCGATCGTGGCGACGTCGATCGCGGCGACGGCCGGCGCCGCTGCGGCCGGCGGGGTTCCCGTCACGGGTTCGGCGGACGCCCCGTGGCCACCCCCCAGATGCGAGGGAGTCGCATCGGCATGGAACTCGAAATCGTCGCGGAACATGCCGATCAGGTGCTCCTCGAGCCCCATCATCAGGGGATGCACGAAGGTATCGAACAGCACGTTCGCGCCTTCGAAGCCCATCTGCGGCGAGTGACGCGCCGGGAAATCCTGCACGTGGACCGGCGCCGAGATGACCGC
>CAZVMY010000606.1:1194-1784 GCA_964628955.1 uncultured Methylocystis sp. | reverse complement strand
CCGGCCGCTATCCCTCGCTGTCGCAGCCGCGTCCGGAATACGGCGGGCTGGTGCTCGGCGAGACCTTCGGCAACTTCGCCTTCGCGATCGCCGCGCGTGTGCTGGGCCTGCGCGATCTCGGCCCGGCGCTCTCGCCCTTCAATGCCTTCATGATCCTCTCGGGCATCGAAACGCTGCCGCTGCGGATGCAGAAGCATTGCGACAACGCGCTGGTCGTCGCGAGCCATCTGCACGGCCACCCGGCCATCGACTGGGTCAGCTACCCCGGCCTTCCGACCGACCGCTACCACAACCTCGCGAAGCGCTACGCGCCGAAGGGTGCCGGCGCGGTCTTCACGATGGGCCTCAAGGGCGGCTACGACGCGGGCGTCCGGCTCGTCTCGAACCTGAAGCTGTTCTCGCATCTCGCCAACATCGGCGACACGCGATCGCTCGTGATCCATCCGGCCTCGACCACGCATCGGCAGATATCCAATGCGGAGAAGACGGCCGCCGGTGCCGGCCCGGAGGTCGTCCGGCTGTCGATCGGCATCGAGGACCCGGAAGACCTGATCGCCGATCTCGACCAGGCGCTGGCGGCCTGAGGGTCC
>CAZVMY010000606.1:0-1184 GCA_964628955.1 uncultured Methylocystis sp. | reverse complement strand
GACTATCCATGGCAGACCCTCGTCCTGAGGTGCGAGGCAGAGCCGAGCCTCGGAGGATGATACCGGCGAGAAGGCCCTCATCCTTCGAGGCTCGCTCTGCTCGCACCTCAGGGTGAGGGCGGTGGCGAGCGAGACGCAACGAAGAAGAAGACCGACGATGCCCCCCTCCCCGCTCCGCTTCGCGACCCGCGCCGTGCAGGCGGGCTCGGCGCCCGATCCCGCGACGGGCGCCCACGCCACGCCGATCGTGCTGTCGAACGGCTTCGTCTTCGACGATCTCGACCACGGCTCGGACATCTTCGCGCTGAAGCGCGCGGGCTTCGCCTATTCGCGGGGCTCGAATCCGACCAATGCCGCGCTGGAGCGGCGTGTGGCCGACCTCGAGGGCGGCAGCGTCGCCATCGCTTGTGGGTCCGGCCAGGGCGCGCTCTTGATGATCCTGACCACGCTGTGTCGTACCGGCGAGGAATACGTCGCGGCGTCCCGCGTCTTCGGCGGCTCGATCGGCCTGATGAAGCGCATGGAGAGCCAGTTCGGCATCGTCCCGCGCTATGTCGATCCGCTCGACCTTGAGGCGCTGGCCCGCGCCGTGACGCCGGCGACCAAGGCGATCCTCATCGAATCGATCGTCAATCCGTCGGGCGAGATCGTCGACGTTCCGGCGATCGCGGCGATCGCCAGGGCAGCCAACGTGCCGCTCGTCGTCGACAACACGCTGGCCACCCCCGCCCTGCTCCGACCGATCGAGCACGGCGCCGACATCGTCTGGCATTCGGCCTCGAAATTCTTCTGCGGCAACGGCACGGTGATCGGCGGCGTGATCGTCGATGCCGGCCGCTTCGACTGGCGCGGCGACCGGCGCTTCCCGCTGATCTCGGAGCCCTGGGAGGATTACGACGGCATCGAACTGGCTACGGCCCAGCCGACGACGGCCTTCGCCACGGCCTGCCGGCTGGTCGGGCTGCGCGAGCTCGGCCCTGGCCTCTCGCCGATGAACGCCTTCATGATCCTGACCGGCATCGAGACCCTGCCGCTGCGCATGGCGCGGCACTCGGCGAATGCACTCGCCGTCGCCGGCCATCTCGGTGGCCATCGGGCGGTAGAGCACGTCAGCTAACCGGGCCTGCCGACCCATCCGCAGCACAATCTCGGCCGGGCGCTCTGCCCGGACGGGCTCGGCTCGG
>CAZVMY010000605.1:0-1786 GCA_964628955.1 uncultured Methylocystis sp. | reverse complement strand
TTGAACACCTCGGCGCCGAGCAGGATCATGAAGATCATCGCCGAGGTCTCCGCCGTCTGCAGCAGGCTGGCGACGATGCCCCGGCGATCGAGCGTGCCCTTCAGGAGCCCCGTGAGGAGCATCGCCAGCGCGCCGATGGAGGCGCCTTCGGTCGGCGTGAACACGCCACCGTAGATGCCGCCCACCACCACGATCGCCGCGGCGAGCGCCGGCAGCACGCCGAGCAGCGGCCTGATACGCCCGGACCACGGCACGCGCGGCTGCGCGGGTCCGAGCGCCGGGTTGCGCCGCACGACCAGCGCGATCACCACGCAGTAGAACAGCGCCGCGAGCAGGCCGGGGATCAGCGCCGCCTTGAACAGCTTGGCGATGTTCTGCTCGGTGGTGATCGCATAGACGACGAGGATCACGGACGGCGGGATCAGGATGCCCAGCGTCCCGCCGACGGCGACCACGCCGCTCGCGAAGCCGCCGTCGTAGCCGTAGCGCCTGAGTTCGGGCAGCGCGGCCCGGCCGAAGGTGGCGGTCGTCGCCACGGCCGAGCCGCAGATCGCGCCGAAGCCGGTGCAGGCTCCGATCACCGACATCGCGAGCCCGCCGCGCCGGTGGCCGACCACCGCGCCCGCCGCGTGGAACAGGTCGGCGGCGAGCCCCGAGCGCTCGGCGAAGGCGCCCATCAGGATGAACAGCGGAATGACCGACAGCGTGTAGTTGGCGAAGATCTGGTACGGCGTCGTCTTGATGTAGGCGAGGAACGGCGAGAGCCCGTTCAGCTCCATATAGCCGAAGCTGCCGACGGCCAGCATCGCGAGCCCGATCGGCATCCGGAGCACCATCAGCCCCAGCAGGACGGCAAACCCTGTGACGGCCAGCGCGACGGGACCCATCAGCCGTCTTGCCCGATCAGCAGCCGACGCGCGGTCAACAGCGCCACGAGTGCGACGAAGGCGGCGAGCAGCGCCGCGACGCCGAGCGCCACGAACCCGGGAATACCCAGCACCATCGAGGTCTCGCGGCTGGCATAGGCGCTTGCGGCCCCTGCTCCCAGCCGCCAGGCGATCAGCGCCATGGCCAGCGCGTAGACGACGTCCCAGAGCGCATCGAGGCCGCGGCGCGCCGGCGCCGGCAGCCAGCCCGTGAAGGTGTCGACGAAGATGTGACCGCGCCGGACCTGGCAGAACGGCAGGAAACAGAAGGCAGCGATGCCGGTTGCGAGCTGCACCAGCTCGAAATCGCCGGGCACCCCGGCGGCGCCCACCAGGTCGCTTCGCAGCGTCACGCTGACGCAGACCATGGTCGCGAGCAGCACGAGCAGTAGCCCCCCGGCGAGCGCCAGCCGGCGGGCCACAGCATCTGCCACGCGGTCGAAACGGACGGGTCGCGATACGTCGTCAGGCGCCCCGTCCATGCGTCGCTTACGCGGCCTTCTCGTACTTGCTCAGCAGCGCCCTCGCGTCGTCCAGCAGCTTCTGCCCCTGCTGGCCCTTTTCGGTCATCTGCTTGACCCAGGCGTCGATCACGGGATCGGTCGCCTTGCGCCAGCGCGCCGCCTCGTCGTCCGCGAGCACGGTGATGGTGTTGCCGCGCTTGGAGACCATGTCGGAGACGACCTTCGCCTGCTCGTCCCAGACGGTGCCGGCCGTGGCCGAGGTGCCGATTCCGGCGTTGCGGTCGATGACCGCCTTCAGATCGGCCGGCATCGCGTCGTACTTCGCGCGGTTCATAGCGAGAATGAACGTCGCGGTGTAGAGCGTCGGCGAGCCCGGAATTTCGGTATGGTTCCGGA
>CAZVMY010000604.1:0-1788 GCA_964628955.1 uncultured Methylocystis sp. | reverse complement strand
GATGCTCTATGAGGAGGCGCTGCACGCCCGCGAGCCTCTTTCGCTCGCCACCGTCTACAATACGCTGCGCCAGTTCTCGGAAGCCGGGCTGCTGCGTCAGGTGCCCGTGGCCGGCCCCAAGACCTTCTTCGACACCAACGTGTCGGAGCATCATCATTTCTTCAATGAGGACGACGACACCGTCACCGACATACCCGGATCGGACATCCGTGTCTCCGGCCTGCCGAAGGCGCCTCCGGGCACGGCGATCGACTCGGTGGAGGTCATCGTCCGTCTGCGTCGGCTGGATTGACGGGCGCGCGATGATCGTCTGCTCCTGCAATGTCCTGTCCTGCCGGCAGATCAAGTCGACCGTCGAGGTGGACGGTCGCGGACCGCGCACGGCCGGCGAGGCCTATGATCGGCTCGGCTGCATGCCCTCGTGCGGTCGCTGCGCCCGGGAGATTCGCGCGCTGCTCGCCGAGGCGCGCGCGGCCTGCGCCACCCAATGCGGCGCGTGCGCCAGGGCGGACGTCGCCTGCGCCGTGCACGTCGCGCTCGACGCCGTGGTCGCCGGTAACGATCGCGCGGCCGCCTGACCGCTGCGGTCACGGAAGGGCGTCTCAGGTCTTCGCAAGGGGGCGTCTCAGGTCTTCGGCAGCCCGCGGCAGACGTGGACCATGAAGGCCGTGGCGAAGACGGGCGCCGCGAGGTTGACCAGCGGCACGGCCATGGCGGCCGCGATCACCAGCCCGGCCCTGAACACGCGACCCGAATGCCGCTGCCGCAACTGCTGCGCCTCGTGGGCCGGCATCGTGCGCATCGCGACGGCCTCGAAGTATTCCCGGCCGAGAACGAAAGCGTTCGCGACCAGAAAAGCCAGAACGTTGACGACCGGGACGAACAGGAACAGCACCGCGACGGCGTTCGCCGCCACGGCGAGACCGAACAGCCTCAGCCCGGCGAAAACGGTCGCCCGCCACGGGGGCGGCTGCCCGACCAACCCCTGCGGGTAGTGCTGCCGCTCGACCCGCGCCGCCACGTCGTCGAGAAACAGGCCAGACACGGCGGTGGCGATCGGCACGAGCGCATAGGCGGCCGCGACGATCAGCGCCAGACCGCCCAGCGCCTGCACGGTCGTGGCGAGCCATGGATCGAGGTCGAACAGCAGCGTCGCCAGGACTCGGTGCAGGCCGTAACCGGCGACCACCAGCGCCAGCACCGTGATCGCCAGCGAACGGGCCAGGATGCCGCGGAAGGCGGGCGAGAACACCTGCCTGCCTGCCGCCAGGGCATTGCCGAGCATGACCGCGCGCTCTCCCGGTTTTCGCCGGCGACCGAGCGCCGGTTCCCTCAGACGCCGAGCCCGGTCGTCCGCATCTGGTGCAGCGCGCCCTCCATCACCTTGGCGTACTCCAGCGCCTTCCGGCGATAGGCGAAGAACGAATCGTAGACTTCCTTCGCGATCGGCGACGTCTTGCCGATGTCCGCGAGCACGATCTCCGTCTCGCGGCCGAGCAGCTTGACGATGTCGTCGCTCAGCGCCTTGACCTGCACGCCCTCCTTCTCGAGCACGGGCCGGTAGCTCTCGATGTTGTGGAAGGTGAAGTCCGCGAGTGCCTCGTAGCTCGAGGCCTGCGTCGCGCGCTTGACGATGTCCTTCAGGTCCGGCGGCAGCGCATCGAACTTCGCCTTGTTGACGATGAACTCCAATGCCGGGCCGGGCTCGTGGAACGCCGGCAGGTAGTAGAACTTGGCCACCCGGAACAGCCCGAAGGCCAGGTCGTTCCATGGCCCGATCCACTCGAC
>CAZVMY010000603.1:0-1788 GCA_964628955.1 uncultured Methylocystis sp. | reverse complement strand
GCTCGCCGGCTCGCTCGTGCTGGGCTTCCTCGATCTGCAGGCCGGCCAGGCGCAGAACCGGTTCTACAACGAACTCGAGGACTGGCTGTCGACGACGGTGTCCGACCCGGCGGTGCAGCATCCCATGGACCTCTCTGCCGCCATAGAGCGGTTGATACGGCAGGGACAAGGCACGGGTGTGACCGGAACGGCGCTCGCCAATCTCGCGGAAGGCATCCAGGGCCTGGTGCAGCACATGCGCGGCGAGCAGCAGCTCATCCGCGACTGGGTCGAGGCGCAGGCCGAGCAGCAGGTCGAGGTGAAGCGCCTTCTCGAACGACTGGCGCGCGAGACGGAGCCGGGCTGAGCCATGTCCCTTGCCCGCGCCCGCCGCCGCACGCCCGGGATCGACTATTGGCCGGGCTTCGTCGACGCGTTGTCGACGCTGCTGCTCGTGATCGTGTTCCTGCTGTCGGTGTTCATGACGGCGCAGTTCTTCCTGTCGCGCGAGGTGACCGGCAAGGACGACGTGATGGTCCGGCTCAACCGGCAGATCTCCGAACTGACGGACCTCCTGGCGCTGGAACGGGCGGGCCGCCGTTCGACCGACGAGAGCATCGCCAACCTGTCCGCGACGCTCGACTCTTCGCGCGCCGAGACGATCCGATTGCAGACCCTGGCCGATCAGCGGGCCGGTGACGTGCAGGCGGTGGGCGGACGGGCAGGAGAACTCGGGCGCCAGCTCGATGCCGAGCGGCAACTGTCGGCCCGCGCCGCGGCACAGATCGAGATTCTCAACCAGCAGATCGCCGCCATGCGCCGGCAGCTCGCGGCGCTGGAGGAGGCGCTCAACGCCTCGGAAGGGCGCGACCGCGAAAGCCAGGCGCGGATCGCTGATCTCGGGAGCCGCCTGAACGTGGCGCTCGCCCAGAAAGTTCAGGAGCTCAACCGCTTTCGCTCGGACTTCTTCGGGCGGCTGCGGCAGATCCTCGGCAACCGGCCGGAGATCCGGGTGGTGGGCGACCGGTTCGTCTTTCAGTCGGAGGTGCTGTTCGGTGTCGGCGAGGCGAGCCTCGCGTCGGCAGGGCTGCCGGAACTCGACAAGCTCGCGGTGGCGCTCGTCGATCTGGAACGCGAGATCCCGCCGGACGTCGCCTGGATCATCCGCGTCGACGGTCACACCGACAAGCGGCCGACGCGGGGGCGCTCTCCGTCGAACTGGGACCTTTCCACAGCGCGTGCCGTGGCTGTCGTGCAGTATCTCGCGGCCAAGGGCATCTCTCCGACGCGGCTCGCCGCGACCGGCTTCGGCGAGTTCCAGCCGCTCGATGCGGGCGACACCGACGACGCCTTCCGGCGCAACCGGCGCATCGAGTTCAAGCTCACGGAGCGATGACGGCGCCGAAGGGCTTTCTGCTGCGGCCGGCGCTGCCGTCGGACGGCCCGGCCCTCGCCGACGTCTGGGTCGAGGCGTGGGCGGCGACGCTGCCCGGCATCGATTTCGAGGCGCGGCGCGACTGGTTCGCGGAGCACCGGCTGGAACTCGCGGCCGCCGGCGCCCGGACGATCGTGGCCATCCGGCCGGACGGCGCCTGTGCCGGTTTCGCCATCGTCGATCAGGCCGAGCACGAGCTGCACCAGCTCTGTGTGGCCCGCGCCGCCCAGGGCAGCGGCGCCGCGACGCTGCTGCTCGCGGAAGCCCGTCGGCTGTCGCCGGCTGGCCTGTCGCTCAGCGTAAACGCCGACAACCCGCGCGCCATCCGCTTCTACGAGCGGGAGGGGTTCAAGCGCCGTGAAGCCGGGCACAAC
>CAZVMY010000602.1:0-1800 GCA_964628955.1 uncultured Methylocystis sp. | reverse complement strand
ATTCTCGAGCGCGCCCTTAGTCATCGCGTAGATCGGCATCTCCGTGGAGGGCGAGCTCTCCTGCACGCTGCCGATGGTGATGACCCGGCCGAAGCGCCGCTCGCGCATGCCCGGCAGAAGGGCCTGCAGCGTCTCGATGTTCGCGGTGAGGTTGATCTGCATCTGCCGGGCCACGTCGGCCGCCGGCATTGTGGCGAACGGCTTGTGGACCTGCACCGAGGCGCTGAGCACGAGGATGTCCACGCGGCCGAGCCGGCGTTCCGCCTCGCGCGCGGCCGGCTCGGCCGCGCCCGGCTGCGTGAGATCGGACTGGAAGGCTTGCGCGCGGCCGCCGGCCGCGGCGATCGTCCGGCAAAGCGCCTCGGCGGCGTCGGGCTTGCCGGCTGCCGCGTCCGCCACGGCGGCGTAGCTGAAAGCGACGTCGGCGCCATTGGCCGCCAGTGCTTCCACCAGCGCGGCGGCGATGCCGCGACTGCCACCCGTGACGAAGGCCGTGAGGCCCGACAGATCGACCTGGATCAGGCGCTGCTTCATGGTCAACCGTCAGGTCCCGCGCCAGCCATCCCGGCGAAGCTGGCGGCGCGCTTGAGCGGGGCGGCGCCGGTTACGAAGGCCAGCTGCGGCGAGAGGCCGATGCCCGGCTTGCCGGGCACGGGACGCCGGCCATCGACGAGCGGCTGCCGGCCGCCGGCGATCTCGTCGAAGAGGGGCGACTCGCCGACCTGTCCTTCCAGGATCAGGAAGCTCGGCAGCGCCGCCGCCACCTGCAGCGAGACGGCGTCGAGCACAGGACCGACGGGGTTATGGATGCTGACCTCGACTCCGCTGGCCGCAGCCAGGTCGAGCATGGCCATGCCGGGCCGGATGCCGGTGACGCGCAGGTCGGGCAGGACGACATCGGCGCCGCCGCGCGCCAGCAGATCGCGCATCCCCGCCAGCGTCGTGATCTTCTCGCCGCCGGCGATGCGCGTCCCGATGGCGTTGGCTGCCGAGCGCAGGCCCTGCAGGTCGGCGTCGAGGAAGCCGCTTTCGTCGAGCGCATCCTCCAGCCAGAAGAGGTTCGCCGAAGCGGCGGCGCGCAGCACCTCGCGCGCCATCAGCGGCGACAGGCGCCAGTGGCAATCCACCATCAGTAGGGTTCCTTGCCCGATCGCATCGCGCGTGGCGAAAATGCGCTCAATGCCGGCCTGGAGGAGCCGCCTGCCCTCCCCCGCATCAGACCGCCGCCAGTCGAGCCCGTCGAAGGGCGCGATCTTGATGGCGCGATAGCCGTGGTCGACGACGACCGACCGGGCGCGAGCCGCGAAGCCGGCGGGGCTCCTGTCAAGCGTGCCGCGGTTGATGTTGGCATAGGCCATGACGGAAGCGCGGTAGTCGCCGCCCAGCATCCGGCCGAGCGGCAGCCCGGCCCGCCGGGCCAGCGCATCCGCAAGCGCCTGCTCAACGCCATGGGTGACGGCGTTCCGGGCGTCAGAGGCATGCGCCATGCGCAGCGCCGCAAGCGCGCCGCCGGGGATCGCGAGCTTCCGGCCGACTAGCATCGACCGCGCCAGCGCGATCTCAGTGAGCACGCCCTCCTCGGCGCCGAAACGCGTGGCCTCGCCGTAGCCCTCGGTCTCTTCATCCAGGCGGACGCGCAGGAAGATCCAGGTCGTCTTGGCCGAAACCTCGACGATGCAGGCCTCAAGGGCTGCGATATCGACGGACGTTTCCCCGGCGCTCATCAGCGCGTTCCTTATTTATGTCTCATATGTTGAGACATTATAGCTTGCTGTCAATCCTCGAATTTGCGATGTGATA
>CAZVMY010000601.1:0-1800 GCA_964628955.1 uncultured Methylocystis sp. | reverse complement strand
TCGGTGAGGAGCACGTAGATCGCGGCGCCGAGGGACAGCGCCGCGACGAGCAGAAAGGGCCAGTCGAGCCCTGCAAGCCAGCGTCTCACGCCGGGTGGCTGACGACCGACGCCGCGGCCGCATCCACATGCTGCACGAGCGCTTCCTCCAGGTCGAGACGGCGCGCCAGATCGGACAGGAAGCGGCGCTCGGCTTCGGTATCGGGGTCGATGGCGAGGCGCGCGGCCGTGTAGATCTGGGTCGCGAGTTCCTTCGACGTCGAGAACATGGCGAGCCGATCGGCGGAGAGCGGAGTCGCAAGTTCGTGGTCGAGGAAGGCGGCCGCCTCGTCGTCGAGGCCGACCTCCTTGAGATTGCCGAGGATGCGCTGGCGTTCCGTCGCGTCGATGGCCCCGTCCGAGGCCGCCGCCGCGACCATCGCCCGGACCATGAGCAGGGCGCGCTCCTGGTCGGTGTGGGTGCCTTCCCCGAAGCCGGACGAGGCCGGTGCAGGGGAGACGTCCTCGCCGAAATGCGTGAGCGGCCGGCCGGCCTGATAGTTCTGGAAGGCCTTGTAGGCGAGGCCTCCGACGAGGGCGAGGCCTCCCAGTTGCGCGGCGCCGCCGACGATGCCGCGCCCGGTTCGCGAGCCGAGCGCGAGGCCGGCCAGCCCGCCGACGATCAGCCCGCCAGCGTTCGATCGCAACAGCGCGCCGGCCTGCCCCGCCAGCCCGCCGACGCCGCCGGTCCGGAACGCCTGCTGTGCGTTCGCCACGATGTCGCCGAGGCCTCCGGGGAGCCCTGCCGGCATGCCGCCGCCTACGGTGGGAACGCCCGATCCGGTGCCGCCAGGTACGGCGCTAGCAGGTCCTGCGCTACCAGGTCCGGCGCCGCCCTGCCCGGCGCCGCCCTGCCTGACCGCGCCCGAGATCATGTCGAGGAGAGATTTCGCGTCGAACACGGCTTCCTCCGCAGATACGGCGGCGTCATTGCCGCGCGACCGGACCTGTCGTGCCGCAATGTGGCACCGCGGTGACGGTCAGGCCGCCGGCCGCCGCAGCAGCGCCGCCGCCTTCGCCAGAAGCGTCACCGAGGCCCAGTCCCTCTCCTTCAGGACCGAGTTGGGCGCGACCCACGAGCCACCGACGCAAAGCACGTTCGGCAGGCCGAGATACTCCCGCGCCCGGTTCGCATCGATGCCGCCGGTCGGGCAGAACCTGAGCGTCGGCAGGGGCGCCATCGCCGCGCGCAGGAAGGCCGTCCCGCCGGCGGCTTCGGCCGGGAAGAACTTGAGCACCTGGAAGCCGGCCTCGGCGAGCGTCATCATCTCCGAGACGGTCGCGGCGCCCGGCAGGGCGGGCAGGCCGGTGTCGACCAGCGCCTGCAGCAGCTTGGGTGTCGTCCCCGGCGTGACCAGGAACTGCGCGCCAGCCTTGGCGGCCTCGTCCGCAAGGGACGGAAGCAGGATCGTCCCGGCGCCGATCACGCATTGCGGCAGGGCCTTGCGGAGCTGGACGATGGCGTCCAGCGCACCCTTGGTGCGCAACGTGATCTCCAGGACGCCCAGCCCGCCGTCGGCCAGCGCCTTGCCGAGCGCGAGGACGTCCATCCACGGCTCGATCGTCAGAACGGGCACGACGGGGACGGTCTTCAGCAGATCGGCGGGAGAGGGAATCGGCATCATGATCTTCTATGAACGGGGGCAGGATCTTCAATGAACCGGACGGGCGTCCGAGCCCGGTCGACGAAAGCAGTACGCAATCCATCTAGCAGGCTGTTGAAGAAGTCAGACGCGTTCGCCGACGAAGCCTGACTCGTCGC
>CAZVMY010000600.1:0-1809 GCA_964628955.1 uncultured Methylocystis sp. | reverse complement strand
GGATTTCCTCGATCTCGGCCTCCGTCAATCTCGTGCAGTGCCATCCAATAAGAGCATAGGGCCTTATTGCAGTATAGACTTCATTTATTGCAGCGTCATATAGCGGGGCTGAGATCGATCTAGTTCTACATTCCCAACCCAACAGCACTTCATAGTGTCTGGAAAGGCATTCGAGCAGCGGGGCGGGCCATGCCAGAGAAGAATTAGGGTCAAGAGTTTCCATCTGCTCTCTCACAACACAACTTTTTCGGATCATCGTCTATGCGGCAGATATGGCGCAAGCGACCTGATCGCATCGGCCGGGGATTGCGCAATTACGGTGACAGCATACTAATTACGGTGACAGCATACTGATTCCCGATCCAAGCGCCCGACGACTTCATGTGCGAGCGGCCAATCAACCGTGCGCCGTCGCCAGAAGGCCTGTTCCCGGCTCACGACTGACCAGATTGCGTGGACCCCTCGACATCCCGGTGGGCTTCCAGCACGTTCACCACCTCCAGCGTCTCGACGCGATACCGGAAGAAGATCACGTATGTCCGCATCGGAAAGCTGCGAATGCCGTCGCCAAGCTCCGGCCGCGTCCGCCCGAGCAGGCCGGGCAGCACCGCTAGCTTCGCGCATTGCGCCCGAAGCTTGCCGACGAAGCGCTGCCCTGTCACGAGACTCCCGCTTTCGGCCGTGACGTAGCGCAGGATATCCGCCAGATCGTTACGCGCGGCCTTCAGGTAGACCAGCCGCCGCACTCAGGCGACGGTGCGCGCAAGGCTCGCAGCGACCGTTGCCAGTTCGGCGTCCAGCGTCGCGTCGTCGCCGGGATCACCTTCCGCCAGGGCGCGCTCGATCGTCTCCTTCAGGGCCGCCAGACGGGACTCGCGCTCCTCGACGAGCCGCAGCCCTTCGCGCACCACCTCGCTCGCGGAGGCATAGCGTCCGGAGCGCACTGTCGCTGCCACGAAGCCTTCCCAACGCTCACCGATCGAGACGTTCATCCATTTCTCCTCAGTCGTGGAAGACTACCGGGATGGCAAAGATAGCGCAATTCTTGTTACTCGCCCTACCTTCTCCCCTTCATTGCCCGCGTGCCGGGCCGCCCGGCCGTGCTCCGCGGGCTCGGACTTCCGCCGCCCTTGGCGCGGGCTTCGCCGCCCAGCGGCACCGCGCGGTCGGTGCCCGGGCCCATCTCGTCGAGGCCGGGTTTTCGGACGCGGGAGGGCGGGAGATTGCCCGCTGCGCCGTATTTCGACTTCCCGCCGAAGCCGCCGGCGCGGCCCTTGACGTCGCGCTGGCGGGCGCCGCTGTCCTCGAAAACGGCCATCTCGGTCTCGCGCAGGCGCTTGAGTTCGTCGCGCAGGCGCGCGGCCTCCTCGAATTCGAGGTTGGCGGCGGCCTCCCGCATCCGCTTTTCGAGGTCGGCGAGGACGGCCTCGAAGTTGTGGCCGATGGTGATGGCGTCCTCGGCGCGGCCGGCGTCCACCGTCACGCGGTCGCGCTCGTAGGCGCTGTTCATGATGTCGGAAATGTCGCGCTTCACGCTTTCGGGCGTGATGCCATTGGCGACGTTGTAGGCCGTCTGCTTCTCGCGGCGCCGGTTGGTCTCGGCGATGGCGCGCTCGAGGCTGCCCGTCATCTGGTCGGCGTAGCAGATCACCCGGCCGTCGATGTTGCGGGCGGCGCGGCCGATGGTCTGGATCAGCGCGGTCTCGGAGCGCAGGAAGCCCTCCTTGTCCGCATCGAGGATCGCGACCAGTGCGCATTCGGGAATGTCGAGGCCCTCGCGCAGCAGGTTGATGCCGACCAGCACGTCGA
>CAZVMY010000599.1:0-1821 GCA_964628955.1 uncultured Methylocystis sp. | reverse complement strand
GCCAGCGCGTCGAGCTGCAGGGCCCGTCGCGTTTCGGTCTCGGCCGAGAGCAGGGATATCGACGTCAAGGGCGCTCCTGGTGCAGCTCGCGAGGGCCGATTTCGTCGACCGGAAGCCCGGCTGACGTCGCCGGCGGCGTTCTGGAGCGCAAAATCGCCTGTCATTTTTCTTTATTCGCTGGATTGCGTTCGACTGATTTTTAACGATTTCGGCTCAGCCTTATTCGATGGATTCGGCCGAGATCACTGGAATCTTATCCTTATTCGCTGGATCAAGGCGAGCGTGAAGGACAGCGAGTGGGGCGCAATCTCGATATTGACGATGCCAGATGGCAGATCGCTGTGACGCGCGAGGCGATCATCAGGCCACTTGCCGACGCGTCCCGGCTGTCGCCTGTCGATGTCGCCACGGCCTGCCGAATTTTGGGCCTGCGTCGAAGCCGGCTCTATGTGCTGATCGAGCGTTACCGCGCCGTTCCGGTGACGAGTTCGCTGGCCTCGGTGACGCCAGGCCCCAAAATAGGGTCTCGTCGCCTGTCCGATGCGATGGAAGGCCTGATCGAGGACGCCATCCGCGAGAAGTATCTCACTCGGCACAAGGCCTCCGTTAGCGCTCTCCACGACCATGTCCGGCATCTGTGCCGCGCCCGCGGTCTGGCGATCCCGTCCTGGAAGGCTGTCCGGGCGCGGGTCGAACAGATCGATCGACGTCTGCTGATCGGGAGCCGCGAAGGCTCCAGGGCGGTGCGGGACCGCCTGAAGCCCGTCGCACGGGAATACCGCGGCGATCACGCTCTTCACATCGTCCAGATCGACCACACCCTGGTTGATCTCTTCGTGGTCGACGCCGTGCATCGCCGGCCGATCCAGAGGCCCTGGCTGACGCTGGCGATCGATGTCGCCAGCCGCATGGTGGCCGGGTTCTATCTCAGCCTGGAGGCGCCGTCCTCGGCCTCGGTCGCCCTGGCGATCCATCAAGCCGTGATGCCGAAATCCCCCTGGCTTGCCGCCCGCGGCATCGACGCCGATTGGCCGGTATCGGGCCTGCCCGACATCGTCCATGTCGACAATGCGCGAGAATTCCGGGGCCGGGCCCTGGCGCGGGGCGCAAGCGAGCACGGCGTCACGCTGATCCATCGTCCGGTGGCGACGCCGCACTATGGCGGTCATATCGAGCGCCTGATCGGCACCATGATGGGTGCCGTCCACATGCTGCCGGGCACGACCTTCAGCTCGATCGAAAGCCGTGGCGACTACGATCCGCAACGCCATGCGGTGATGACGCTCGACGAACTCGAGCGCTGGCTCGCGCTCGAAATCATCGGCCGCTATCACGCCGAGGTTCATGGCGGCCTGCACCTTCCCCCTCATGCTGCGTGGCAGGAGGCGATCGCGCGTCGCCCCAGGCCGCTCCGACTGCCGCATGACGAGCAAACGTTCCTGTACGACTTTTTGCCGTTCGAGGAGCGCTGCATCCGCCGTGACGGGCTGCATCTGTTCGGGTTGCGTTACTGGGACGATGTGCTGAGCCCCTGGGCGGGGCGTCTCTCGCGCCGGTTACGCGTCAAACTCGATCCGCGCGACCTGTCCTGCGTCTTCGTCGAAGGTCCCGATGGGGCGCATTGGCCGGTCCGCTATGCCGATCTGCGGCGGCCGCGGATCACGCTCGGCGAGCATCGCCTCGCCATGGCGCAGTTGAAGCAGCGCGGCATTCGGTTCACCGACGAGCAGTTGATTTTCGACACGATCGAAGCTCAGCGTCATCTTCTCGAGGCGGCCTCATTCGCCACCAAATCGGCGCGCCGGCAGGTCGAGCGGCACA
>CAZVMY010000598.1:0-1827 GCA_964628955.1 uncultured Methylocystis sp. | reverse complement strand
GACGTAGGCGACGAAGATCAGCAGCGCGACCAGCAGCACCACGCTCTTCAGGAGCGCGATGCCGACGAGCCAGAAAACCTCGGACCAGGTCATCGGTTCACTCCGCGGCCAGCGGCAGCCGGCCCGACGCCAGCGCCGAACACTGCGCCATGATGGCAGACGCACGCGCGATCGGGTTGGTGCGGTAGAAGTCCGGCACGGTGGCCGCGAAGGGCGCGGGGGACGGCGCCCCGCCGGTCGCGGCCAACGCTTCGACGTCCGCGACGTTGCCCGGAGCGATCGCGTCGATGCCAGCCAGATGCGGCGTCGAGGCGTAGAGCGCGGCCCGCAGTTGCGCGAGACTGTCAAACGGCAGTCTGTGGCCCAGCGTTTCCGACAGCGCGCGCAGGATCGACCAGTCCTCGCGCGCGTCGCCCGGCGGGAAGACCGCGCGGCTCGCCATCTGCACTCGCCCCTCGGTGTTCACGTAGGTCGCAGATTTCTCGGTGTAGGCCGCGCCGGGCAGGATGACGTCGGCGCGTTCGGCCCCCCTGTCGCCATGGCTGCCCTGATAGATGACGAACGGGCCAGCGGGGACGTCGATCTCGTCGGCGCCCAGCAGGAACAGCACGTCGAGCGCGCCTTTCGCCAGCATCGCGTCGGTGGCGAGCCCGCTCTCGCCCGGCACGAAGCCGATGTCGAGCGCACCCACCCGCGCTGCCGCGGTGTGGAGGACCGCGAAGCCGTTCCACTCGCCGCTCAGCCCGCCACGCGCCTTGGCGAGGCGCGCGGCAGCCGCAAGGACGGCCGCGCCGTCCGGTCGGGCGAATGCGCCCTCCCCTACGATGACCAGCGGCTGACCGGCGCCCGCGTGCAAGCCGTCGTCGCGCAGTAGGTCGTCGATCGCCGTGGGACCCTCGCCGAGATGAACGGCCGGATAGGTCAGGTCCGCTGCCGCACCGATCAGCCAGGCATCGAAGCCGCCCTGCGACTGTCGACGACGCAGGCGGGCGTTGAGCACGGGCGCCTCGCGACGCGGATTGGTCCCGATCAGCACCAGCGCGTCGGCCTTGTCGACCCCCGCGATCGTCGGGTTGAAGAGATAGGAGGCGCGTCCCCGTGACGGGTCGAGACCGCCGCGACGCTGCATGTCGAGGCTGTTCACGCCGAGGGAGCCCATCAGCGCCTTGAGGGCGTACATCTCCTCGACGCCGCACAGATCGCCGACGATGGCACCGACGCGCCCAGGCGCGACTGCCCCGACCCGTTCCGCAATCGCACGGAACGCCTCACCCCAGGAAACGGCCTTCAACCGGCCGCCGATCCGGACGTACGGGCGATCCAGCCGCTGCAGTTTCAGGCCGTCGGCGACGAACCGCGTCTTGTCGGAAATCCACTCCTCGTTCACCGCCTCGTTCACGCGTGGCAGGATGCGGATAACCTCCTTGCCGCGCGTGTCGATGCGGATGGCCGAGCCCAGCGCATCCATGACGTCCACCGATTCTGTCTTGCCGAGTTCCCAGGGGCGATACCGGTTCTGGTGCGGCTTCGCCGTGAGCGCGCCTACCGGACACAGATCAATCACGTTGCCCTGCATCTCCGAACCCATGGCGGCTTCGAGATAGGTCGTGATCTCCATGTCCTCGCCGCGTCCGATGGCGCCGAGGTCACCGACCCCCGCCACCTCCTGCGTGAAGCGGACGCAGCGCGTGCAATGGATGCAGCGGTTCATGGACGTCTTGACGAGCGGGCCGATGTATTTGTCCTCGACGGCGCGCTTGTTCTCGGCGAAGCGCGAGGTGTCGACGCCATAGGCCATCGCCTGATCCTGCAGGTCGCACTCGCCAC
>CAZVMY010000597.1:0-1832 GCA_964628955.1 uncultured Methylocystis sp. | reverse complement strand
GTTCGCGGCGTTCGAGGCGTGGCGCGACGAGACCTACGCGCAGGAGGAGCGCGACCGACACAAGCTCGACCGCAAGATCGCCATGGAGGAGGACTGGCTCCGCTACGGCGTGACGGCGCGCCGCAAGCGCAACGTCCGGCGGCTCGGCGATCTCACCGAACTCCGGCGCGCAGCCCGCGAGCATCGCGGCGCGACCGGGGACGTTCGCCTCACGGTCAGCGAGGCCGAAAGCCGCGGCAAGCTGGTCATCGAGGCGAGCGGCGTCTCGAAGTCGTTCGGCGAGCAGGCCGTGGTCCGCGATTTCGCGCTCCGCATCGCGCAGGGCGACCGTCTGGGCATCGTCGGCGCGAACGGCGCCGGCAAGACCACACTGCTCAAGCTCCTGATCGGCAGCCTCGAGCCCGATGCGGGCAGCGTCCGCATCGCGGACACGATCGCCATGGCGACGCTCGATCAGGGCCGGGAGAGCATCGATCCGCGCTGGACGCTGGCGGATGCGATGACCGACGGCCGCGGCGACACGATCGAGGTCGGCGGGCGGCGCAAGCACGTCATGAGCTACCTCAAGGATTTCCTGTTCGCGCCGGAGCAGGCCCGGACGCCTGTCGCCGTGCTGTCCGGCGGCGAGCGTGGCCGGCTGATGCTGGCGCGCGCCCTCGCGAAGCCGTCCAATCTGCTGGTGCTGGACGAGCCGACGAACGATCTCGATCTGGAAACGCTCGATCTGCTGCAGGAGATGCTCGGCGATTATGCCGGAACCGTCATCCTCGTTAGTCATGATCGCGACTTCCTCGATCGGGTCGTGACCTCGGTGGTCATGTCGGAAGGGCAAGGCCGCTGGCAGGTCTACGCCGGCGGCTACAGCGACATGCTGGTACAGCGCGGCGCCGGCGTCGCCGGACGCCGGAAACCGGACGCGGCGACGGCCGAGCGGCGGCTCGAAGCGACGGTCGCGCCGCTGCCCCGGCCCGTCTCCCGCGCCCGGCTGTCCTACCGGGACAAGCACGCGCTCGAGACGCTGCCCGCGACAATGGAGGCGCTGAAGCGTGACATCGTGCGGATCGAGGCGGCCCTCGGCGCGCCCGACCTCTACGCGACGGATCGCGATCGCTTCGAGAAGCTCGGCGCGCTCCTTGGCACCGCGAGGACGAAGCTGGAGGCGGCGGAAGACGAGTGGCTGCGGCTCGAGCTGCTGCGCGAGGAACTGGAGCCATGATCCTGCGCCTGCGCCCGGACACCCTCGCGATGACGGCGGTCTTCGGCCTCTTAACCGCGCTCGGGCCTCTGTCGACGGACATGTACCTGCCGTCCTTGCCTGCGATCGGCCGGGCGCTGGGCGCAAGCGACGCCCAGGTGCAGCAGACGCTGTCGGCCTATCTGTTCGGGTTCGCGGCCGGTCAGGTGTTCTACGGACCGGTTTCCGATCGGGTCGGCCGCAAGCCCGCGATCCTGGTGGGTCTCGCACTCTACATGCTGGCCTCCGCCGCCTGTGCGCTCGCGACGTCGATCGAATGGCTGACGCTGATGCGCTTCGTGCAGGCGTTGGGCGCGGCCGGGCCGATCGTGCTCGGCCGGGCGATGGTGCGCGACCTCTACGAGGGTCCGCGCGCCGGCCGCGAGCTGTCGCGCATGGGGACCATCATGGGTCTCGTTCCTGCCCTTGCGCCGGTGGTCGGCGGCCTGCTGGAGACGGCATTCGGCTGGCGTTCCAACTTCTGGAGCGTCGTGGTCCTGACCGGTGTGCTCGCCGCCGTGGTGATCGTCGCACTGCCCGAGACGCTCACGCGGAAGCGCCCGGAGCCGCTCTCCATTGCCGGCATCTTCGGCGGCTT
>CAZVMY010000596.1:0-1836 GCA_964628955.1 uncultured Methylocystis sp. | reverse complement strand
CGCCGTGATGACCGAGACGCTGGGCACCCAGGCCGGAGCGATCAGCGACATCCTCGGCACGAAGAACACCGAGATCGCGGCGACGCTGGATGCGCGCGCCGAGAGCATCTCGACCCTGCTGTCGCAGAAGAGCGCGGCCATCACCGACGCGCTCGGCGCCACGGCCGGCCAGATCAACGCCTCGCTCGGCGGTCGCGCCGCCGAGATCGCGACGGTGCTCAATGGCAGCGTCAAGACGTTCGAGGAGCGGGTACTGGGCCGACTCGACGGCATGTCGAGCAGTTTCGCCGAGCGCAGCGCCGGTTTCGCCGAAACCCTGACGTCGCGCACGGCCGAGATGAGCCGCCTCTTCGACGAGCGCGGCAGCGGGCTGGTCAACCAGCTCGCCATGCGCGGCGAAGCGATCGCCCGCGAGGTGGCCGACATCGGCGAGACGGTGGTCAGGTCGATCGAGAGCCGCGGCGGTGCCGTGGCCGACGTCATGGACCGCAAGGGCCGCGAGATCACCGCCGGGCTCGACCAGTCGACCGCCGCGCTGGTCGGAGCGATCGAAGAGGGCAACGGCAAGCTGCGTGACGAACTCGCGCGCGCCGCCGGCGAACTCGACGCTACCGTGGCACGCTCGTCCGGCGCGATGACCGATGGCGTTTCGCAGGTCATCGTCGAGGTCCAGGCCGCCCTCGATACGTCGGCCAGCCGGCTCAACGACTCGATCGCGGCGGGCACCAAGGTCTCCGTCGCCAGCCTGGTCGAGACCAACGACCGGCTGCGCAGCGACATCTCGAACGTGCTCGGCGGCCTCGGCCAAGCGAGCACGGTGCTCAACCAGATCGTCCAGTCGGCCGCCGAGAACCTCGGCGCCGTGGAGAGCGGTCTGGGCGAACGCGTCCGTCTGCTCGAGGAGACGATGTCACGGATCGCCGCCGATACCTCGATGGCCTCCGAACGTGTCGACGCACAGGTCGAGGCGCTGCGCAGCGTCGGCAGCGACGTCCTCGGCGAGGCCGGAGCCATCGCCGAGCGGATCGGCGAGCGGGCGCAGACCCTGTCCGCCACCGCCGGTGAACTCGCCACGGCACAGGGCCGGATCGACGCCGCTCTCGCTGCGCGCCAGCGCGAGCTGCAGACGCTCGTCGCGGCGCTCGACGACCGCGGACGCGAACTCGACGCGACGCTTCGCAGCATGTCCGAAGTGCTCGACCAGCAGCTCTCCGGCGCCGAGAAGCGCGCCCGCGAGCTTTCGACCCTCCTCGCACGGAATGCAGAGAGTGCCACGGCGGCGATCGGCGAGCAGTTCGAGGCGATCCGGACGACCGGCGGCAAGGAACGCGAGCGCACGGCCGCCGCGCTGCGCGCCACCTACGAGCAGGCGAATGCCGAGATGGGCTCGCTCTTCGCGCGCGCCACCGACGGTTTCCGCGAGCAGATCGAGCAGGTCCGCGGCATGTCGGCCGAAGTGACCCGCGAGTTCGAGGCCATGCGCGCCGCGCTCCAGCATGGGGCCGGCGACCTGCCGCGCGAGATGCGCGATCAGAGCGCGTCGATGCAGCGCGCGGTCAACGACCAGTTGAAAGCGCTGGGCGAACTCACGGCCATCGTCGAACGATCCGGACGCGGCCTCGACGTCGCCGTTCCGGCCGCGGTCAACGAGCGGCCGATGGCGCGCCGCGTCGAGGCTCCGGCCGTGATGGCGCCACCTGCGCCGGTCGTGCGCCGCGATCCGCCGCGCGAGGCGCCACGCATGGCGCCGGCCCCTGCCCCGGCGCCCTCGACGACGGCCACTGGCACCGCGTTGCGGCACGTGGGCCGGATCGCGGCAAGGGCCGGCTGCCCCGA
>CAZVMY010000595.1:0-1838 GCA_964628955.1 uncultured Methylocystis sp. | reverse complement strand
GATATAGGCGAGCGCATACCAGCGGATCACGATCGGCCCGATCGACAGCGCGATCGCGGCATCGGGCTGCGCGAACGGGAATGCGATCACCAAGGACGTCATCATGCGGCACCCGCGGCTGGTCCGTGGCGGAACGCTGCCGATCGCCGGACGTTCGTGCTATAGCGCGCCGAGAGAGCGCGAAACAATCGCTGCTCCAGCGAGTATGGACATGGCCACGCGCGACCGAGACGACCCGTATTCATCCGATTACCGCCCCGGAAGCCGCCTGATGGACGATCTGGGCCGGCTGATGACCGATGCCGCCGGCGTGGCACAGGGCATGCGGCGCGAGGTGGACGCCGTGGTGAGGACGCAGATCGAGCGGCTGCTGCGCGACCTCGACGTGGTCACCCGCGACGAGTTCGAAGCCGCCCTCGAACTCGCCCGCCGTGCCCGCGCCGACAACGAGCGCCTCGAGGCGCGAGTGGCCGCGCTCGAGGCGAAGCTCGCGCAGAAGAGCTGAACGACGCGGGCCTTTGAGCCTCGACGGCAGGCCCGCGCGCCCCGGCTTGCGCGCCCGCAAGCCCGGGGCTAGCCTTCGATCAAGGCGAGCACGAACACCGGACACGCCAATCCGGGCCCGACACGTCGCCGGCATCTCAACTGAAACTCTGCAATCATGTCGGCGTCGCGCCGCGATGCGGTGCTTCGTCCGGTCGTCGTGACGTCTGGGCAATGGTGGGGAAGCAACAGGATGGTCGGGTCACGATCGGCACGAGCCTGCTGCTGATGAGCGCGCCTGCCTTTGGTTCGATGTCGCAAGGGACGGTTCTCCCGGCGCGCCCGCTGTGCGGGTCGGTCATGCGCCCGGCGGCCTCTCCGTCCGCGGACTTCGCGGCATGAAGGTCTTCGGTCTGGTGACGACGGTCGTTCTGATCGTGGTGATGATCCCGGTCGGGTGGATCGGGAGCGCAATCGCTGACGGCGATATCTGGAACGGTTGGGGAGCCGGTGCCGGGTCGCCCTATGGGACACAGGCGCGACTGGCGCTCGAGTTCTGCCAGACGGTCGCCGGCGGTTCGACCGTCGATCCCCGCACCGCCAATATCGCTCTGACGGGCCACTCCCTCGGTGCCGGATTGGCCGGGCTAGCGGGTGGGTCCCTGCATGGACATCGCTTCTGCGGCGACAGCTTGCGCCAGCGCCTGCTCAGGCTGAGTGAGCCGGGGCAGGATGATCGTCACCCGCAAGCCGCCTTCCGGGCGGTTCGCGAGGATGATTTCGCCGCCATGTGAGACGATGACGGCGCGAGCGATCGTGAGGCCGAGGCCGGAGCCGCCAGTCGCGCGCCCTCGCGACTCCTCAAGGCGGACGAAAGGTTGGAAAACGCGTTCCATGTCGCCGTCAGGGATGCCCGGACCGTCATCTTCGATCGTGATCGACAGACGGTCGGGCGTTTCGGCGATGACGATCATGGCTCGCCCGCCATACTTGACTGCGTTGCCGATGACGTTCCAGAAGGCTCGCCTCAGCGCCAGAAGCCGGCCGAGCACGCGGCCCTGACTGGCACCACCCAAGCTGACCGAATGCCCGTGATCGGCATGGTCGTCGACGATCGTCTCGATGACCGAGACGATGTCGAGCGGCCTGATCGCTTCACTGGAGACGCCGCCGCGCAGGAACTCCAGTGTCGAGTCGATCATACTCTCCATCTCGGCGAGGTCGGCGTCGACGAGGTCGCGCGTCGCCTCGTCCTCCATGAGTTCGGAGCGCAGCCGAAGTCTGGTGATGGGCGTGCGCAGATCGTGCGAGACCGCAGCCAAGGCCTGCATGCGCTCGGCAACGAGGCGCTGGAT
>CAZVMY010000594.1:0-1839 GCA_964628955.1 uncultured Methylocystis sp. | reverse complement strand
TGCGCATCGAGCTTGTTCCGGCCCTTCTTGTCATGGAACCAACGTATCAGTTCGGGCAGCACGACTGGGTGGATGGCGGCGTCCATCTCATCGATGGCGATGGTGCCGCCCTTCTCGAGCGCCTGCAGCAGAAACGGAAAGATTTTTATGAACATTCGAGTGCCATGGCTTTCCAGAAGCCAGGGCATACCCTCGTGCAGGCCCGTGTGCCTGAACCGCAGCAGAGGTCCGTTCCCGAAGTCCTTAAAGTAAACGCCCTCCACACCAACATCGATGCGGTTCAACTCGTCGTTGAGGCGATCCAACACATAAGGCTGGGCGTTGAGATAGTCGATTACCGCCTGGTCGCGGACAGAAACAACCGACTCGATCTGGAAAACAGCCGTGCGCGCCGCGTCGACGAAGAGCTGTGCGGTCGGGTGTTGGAATTTCGCAAAAGACGACAGCACAGTATGGTTTCCAGCCAACGTTTTTGCGAGGTGCTGGAAGCCGGAAAGGCTGAAGCTTCTGGAGCCCTTAATCCGGCCTTCTGCATCGCGCTCGAAGACACGTTGCCACTTTCCTAGGCCGTTCGGCTTTTGGCGCAATGCTTCCGCCACGATCCGGCGCAGAGTGCCTTCTCTGACCTCGATCTCCAGCTCGTAGCGATAGACGCCTCGCTCGACCGTTTCGCCCGCTTCGGCTCGCCGCACGACCTCGGGCGTCAGGTTCATTACCCCGCCCAACTCGACCGCAAGGCGGATCGGGCGTTCGCGGGACTCCTCATCGTTGAAGCGCTCGCAGCCGCTGAAGTCATGCTCGGCACGTCGCACGCTGTCGTGAGCCATCGTCACGATGAACTCGAGCGCGCGCAGCACCGTCGTCTTGCCGGACGCGTTCGCGCCATACAGGGCGACGACCTTCGGCGCGCGCACGTCGGCGCCCTGGAAAACCGGCGCGTAGCGCCCGTCGGGATCAGGCACCTTCCCATCCACGGACAGGTCGAGCACCTGCCGGTCGCGGATGGAGAAGAAGTTCTCCACCTCCAGCCTGTACAGCATGGCATGCCTCCATCTGTTCTCTGATAGCATCTTTGACGAAAAATCGTCAAAGATGCTATCAAAGCCGAACATACGTCTCGCGACGGAGGATTGCGAGCTCGTGCCGATTGCAGCCGATCGACGACTAGCGCCCCGCCATCACGCCGCCATCGACCGAGAGCACCGTGCCGGTGATCCATCCGGCCTCAGGTGAGGCGAGGAACAGGATCGCGCCGACGACGTCCTCCGGCTGGCCGTTGCGGCCGAGCGGGTGGAAGGCGTCGAAGGTCGGCAGCACGGCCTTCGCTTCTTCCCTAGTCATGAACGTCTCGTAGACCGGCGTCTCGACGACGGCGGGGGCGACCGCGTTGATGCGGATGCGATGGCTGGACAGCTCGATCGCCAGGTTCTTCACCATCATGTGCACGCCGGCATTGGCCACCGAATAGGCCGAGGACGGCGTGGCCGCGATCGCCTGCAGCGCCCACATCGAGCCGGTGTTGACGATGGCGCCGCCGCCCCGCGCCACCATCGCGCGGGCCGCGGCCTGCGCCATGAAGAACTTGCCCTTGAGGATGATGCCGACGAAACGGTCGAAATCCGCCGGCGTGTGGTCGAGGAACGCCTTCGGCGCGAAGACGCCGGCATTGTTCAGGAGAATGTCGACGCCGCCGAAGCGCTGGGTCGCGAGGGCGACGGCCTTCGCCGCCGTCTCCGGTTCCGCGACGTCGGCCGAAAGCGTCGCCACCTTCGCGCCCGTAGGATCGATCTCCCGCGCCGCCGCCGCCAACACCTCGCCCCGGCGCCCGACGATCACCAC
>CAZVMY010000593.1:0-1855 GCA_964628955.1 uncultured Methylocystis sp. | reverse complement strand
AAGAACCGCGGCCGATGCGGATCCTCGTGCATGTAGCCGATCGAATAGAGGTGAACGAGTGACGACACCGTGGTGACCACGACGAGCATCACCACCGTCAGCGTGTCGATGCGGAACGCCCAGTCGACCTGCAGCGCCCCGGAGGAAATCCAGTTGGCGACGAGCACGCGCGTCGCGCCGTTTCCGCCGATGGCGAACTGGAAGAAGGCGACCCAGGACAACAGCGCCGAAACCAGCAGCAGGCCGGTCGTCACCAGCTCGGCGAAACGGCTGATCGATTCGGCGTGCGGCGAAGTCTCGACGTGATGATGATCGTCGTGATGATGATCGTCGTGATGCCCTGCGCCTGCTTTGTCGTGGCCACCGTGATCGTTGCCACCATGGTCGCCGGCGCTCCACGCCACGACGTCGCGGCCGAGGCGATGCGACAGCAGGCTCGCGAGACCGGCGACCAGGAAGCCGATCAGCGGCAGGAAAACGATGGCCTGGAACATCGCCCGCTCAGCCCTTCATCATGTTGATGTCTTCCACCGCGATCGTGCCGCGGTTGCGGAAGTACACGACGAGGATCGCGAGGCCGATGGCCGCCTCGGCCGCTGCGACCGTCAGGATCAGCAGCGCGAAGACCTGCCCCGTGATGTCACCGAGGAAGCTCGAGAAGGCGACGAAATTGATGTTGACCGCGAGCAGGATCAGCTCGACCGACATCAGGATCGTGATCACGTTCTTGCGATTGATGAAGATGCCGAACACGCCGAGCGTGAACAGGATCGCCGCGACCGTGAGATAGGCGCCGAGCCCGACTTCCATCACCGCCCCCGTTCAGTTCCCGACGGTCTCGGACACGCCGGTCCGCGACGGAACCTTGACCACCGCGACGCCGCTCGCCTTGTCGCGCGCGGTCTGGCGTCCGATGTCCTGACGCTTGACGCCCGGTCGCTGGTCACGGAGCGTCAGCACGATCGCGCCGATCATGGCGACCAGCAGCACCATGCCCGCCGCCTGGAAGACGTAGACATATTTCGTGTAGAGCACGCGACCGAGCGCGCGCGTGTTCATTGCCTCGACCGGCAGGGCGGCGGCGGCCTGCTTCATCGTGAGCGCTTCGGGCGTGAAGGTCCAGGCGCCGACGACCAGCACGAGCTCGATCGCGAAGATCGCGGCGATCAGCCCGCCGATCGGCAGATATTGCAGGAAGCCCTGCCGGAGCTCGGCGAAGTCGACGTCCAGCATCATGACGACGAACAGGAACAGAACGGCGACGGCGCCGACATAGACGACCACCAGAATCATCGCCAGAAACTCGGCGCCGAGCAGCAGGAACAGCCCGGCCGCGTTGACGAACGCGAGGATGAGGAACAGCACCGAATGCACCGGATTGCGCGAGGCGATGACCATGAAGGCAGACGCCACCATGACCGCGGAGAACAGGGAGAAGAAGGCCGTCACCGCGTTCATCGTCGAGTGTCTCTGTCGGTTCCTGCCTGAAGATCGACGGCCGGGCTGAAGATCGCCCGGCGGGGACATGCTTTCCGGCGGGCCGCCCGGATACGCGGTCTATAGAACCCATGCCGCACTGCCACAAGCGCAGCGCAACCGCTCAGCGATACGGCGCGTCCATCTGGATGTTGCGCGCGATCTCGCGCTCCCACCGCGCGCCGTTCTCGAGCAGCCGCTCCTTGTCGTAGAAGAGCTCCTCGCGCGTCTCGGTCGCGAAGGCGTAGTTCGGTCCCTCGACGATCGCGTCGACCGGGCAGGCTTCCTGGCAGAAGCCACAATAGATGCACTTGGTCATGTCGATGTCGTAGCGCGTCGTGCGCCGGGTGCCGTCATTGCGGCGGGGCCCTGCCTCGAT
>CAZVMY010000592.1:0-1858 GCA_964628955.1 uncultured Methylocystis sp. | reverse complement strand
GGGCTGGCCGTCGTCGTCGGGACAACGCCGGTTGACGAAGATCAGCGGCTCGCCGGCCGCCCGCATCGCCGCGAGCCGCGGGCTCGCCACGGCGCCCAGCAGCACGGTCGCCCGCACCAGATGCGCGCGCATCTCGAGCAGATACTCGTCTTGCAGGTCGGCCCGGTCGTGGCTGTCGCACAGCGCCAGAACGAGACCCCGCGTCCGTAGCGCCACCTCGACCGAAGCCGCGATCGCCGTCATCGCCGGGTTGGCGAGATTAGCCGCGATCACCGCCACCAGCCGGCTCTGGCGCTGGCGCAGCGAGCGGCCGGCACTGCTCGGCCGGTAGCCGAGCTCGGCGATCGCGGCCCGGACGCGCGCCACCGTTTCCGGCGAGGCCATGTTCGCGACGCCGTTGACGACGCGCGAAACCGTCGCGATCGAGACCTCGGCGCGCGCCGCGACGGCCCGGATCGAAACGCCGCGCTCACGCCCGGCGGTCCGGACCCGGATCGACTTCTCACGCGTTCCAGACACACGCTTCCCGGACACTTGCACCTCTTGCTTTCGGCCCTTCAGCGAACCTGCCGCCGACCCGCTGCCGCACCCCTTGATGTCCTCCTCGGATCGGCCTTATGATGATGCAACGAAAACGTTTACGTGACACCCAACGATCACGTAACAGGGAGGATCGACCATGCGACTGGCCAAGGTTCTGGGCGGCGCTTTCGCCGCCTGCATTCTGCTTTCCGCGCCGCTCAGGGCGCAGGAACTGACGATCTGGCACGATCTCGGCGACAACGGGATCAAGTGGTTCCAGGCCGCCGGCGCCGAATTCGCGAAGGGCAAGCCCGGCGTCACCGTGCGCTCGCTCTCCTATCCGACCGACCAGTGGTTCGGCCGTGTCATCGGCGCGCTCAACACCGACACGGCGCCGGACCTGATCTTCAACAACTACGAACGCGTCATCCGGATCGAGACCCAGACGGGCAAGGTCATGGATCTGAAGCCGGTGCTGGCGAGCCTCGCCGAGAAGGACTTTCTCGCCGACGACGATCTCAAGGTCGCGACCTACAAGGGCAAGATGATCATCCTGCCAGCGCAGCGCGTGCAGATGGCGCTCGGCGTCCGCAAGAGCTGGCTCGACAAGACCGGCGAGAAGTTCCCCGAGACATGGGACGACGCGAAGCGTATCGCCGCCAAGTTCCGCGACGCCGACCCCGACGGCAACGGCAAGGCCGATACCTTCGGCTTCGCCCTCCAGGCCGCCAAGCCGCGCGACCTGATCCACATGCTCGATCTCTTCACCTTCGGTTCCGGCCTGCGCCACACGCTGATCGACCCCGAGGGCAAGATCACGATCGATCAGCCCCGACATGCACAGGTGCTGGAAGAGTTCCTCAAGACCTACTCGTCGTACAGGTTCGTCGCGCCCGACACGATCAATCACTCGTTCAACGAGATGTATCAGGTCATCGAGGGCGGCCGTGCCGGCATGTTCCGCGTCGGCGACTGGAATGTCAGGAAGTGGGACGGCGCGAACGTGCTCAACGGCGATTTCGTCTCCGGCCCCTGGCCGCGCTTTGCCGACGGCGAGACCACCGCAGTCGTGATCGGCGGCATGCGCGGTGTCGCCGTGCCGGAAAATGCCCCCAACAAGACGCTCGCGATCGAATTCGCCAAGTTCCTGCTCGGCAAGGCCGCGCAGCAGGCGTCGCTCGAGACGGTCGGTGCCGGCGTGCGCAAGGATCTCGACGTCTCGAAGCTCTCCGAGCGCCAGCAGTTCTTCGCCAAGGCGCAGGCGAAGCTCGTCGCCTACGACTTCCCTGAATCGGTTCACGCCTTCTATCCCGAACTGGAAGCCGCATTCCACCGC
>CAZVMY010000591.1:0-1858 GCA_964628955.1 uncultured Methylocystis sp. | reverse complement strand
CGTCCTTCATCTTCTCCGCGGCCTGGTTCGGCTTCACGTACTCCGCGCTGATGTCCCGCTCGGTGATGCCGTAGGCGGCGAGGATCGCGCGGGCGTTGAGCAAGGTGCCGGAGCCAGGCTCGTCGAGAGAGACCTTCTTGCCCTTGAGATCGGCGATGCTCTTCACGTTTGCGCCCTTGCGGACGACGACATGGACGGATTCGGGATAGAGATTGGCGATCGAGCGCAGCTCTTCCACCTTCGGCTTGCCGTCGAACACGCCGGTGCCCGAAAAAGCCCAATAGGCGACGTCGGCCTGCACGAAGCCCGATTCCGCCGCACCGCCCACGATGGCGTTGACGTTCGCGACCGAGCCGTTGCTCGCCACCGCCGTCGCGACGAGCTGCGGCGGGGTCGAGATCGCGTTCGCGATCAGGCCGCCGATCGGGTAATACGTGCCGGCCGTGCCGCCGGTCCCGATGCGGAAGAACGCAGGCGCCTGGGCGAAGGCCAGACCCGTCGCGAGAAGTCCGGCGAGGGCGAGGCCTGCCCGGCCGATCGTCGAGAGTTTCCGTAACGCCATCGTTTCAATCTCCCGTGAGCGCGCGGGCGGCGGGGCCATCGGCCACGATCCGGTCGCACCGGCCCATTCCTCGCCGCAGCGTCGTCGGCGCAGTGTCGCGGATTGGCGCCGGCGATCAACCGGAAAATGCCCCGATGGTGCCGGCCGGAAGGCTGCACTTGAGATTTCCCGATGCCGGTGCTAGACGAACGCCGTCTTTAACGTCGTCATCGCTGGCGGTTTGAGAGTGGGCCCGGCCGGACCCGCTCTTTTTTATTGCCTCGGGGATGCGCCGCGAACCGTGGCAGGAGGTCGGACGGAAGCATGGACGATCGTCGGCTGGTCACCGAACAGGGCGTCGCCGCGCGGGTCGCGGCCATCGTCGAGCCGGTTCTCGGCGACCTCGGCTTGCTGCTGGTCCGCGTCAAGGTCACGGCCACGAACGGCTGCACGGTGCAGATCATGGCCGAGCGGCCGGACGGGACCATGACCGTCGCCGATTGCGAGGCCGCGAGCCGCGGCATCTCGCCGGTGCTCGATCTGGAGGATCCGGTCGACCGGGCGTATCATCTCGAAGTGTCGTCGCCGGGCATCGACCGCCCGCTGGTCCGCATCTCGGATTTCGTGCGCTGGACCGGCCATCAGGTCAGGATCGAGATGGCCGTAGCGGCCGCAGGGCGAAAGCGCTGGCGCGGCGTGATCGAAGGCGTCGACGGCGGCAACGCGCTGGTCCGGCGCGCCGAACCGAAGGAGGGCGAGCCCGACGTGGTCGCCCTGGCCATTGCCGACATGAGCGAGGCGCGCCTCGTGCTCACCGATGCCCTGATCGCGGACACGCTGCGACAGGTGAAGAAAGCGGCGAAGGCCCTGAAGGCCGGCGCCGCGAACACCCGTTGAACCAGCGCTCCGCCCGGAGCGCCGTACCAAGACCGGAGGGTCCAATGGCCGTCAGTGCCAACCGACTGGAGCTGCTGCAGATCGCGGACGCGGTCGCGCGCGAAAAGCAGATCGATCGCCAGATCGTCGTGGAGGCGATGGAAGACGCGATCTCCAAGGCTGCCCGGTCGCGCTATGGCAGCGAGACCGACGTGCATGCCGAGATCAACACCAAGACCGGCGAGCTGCGGCTCTCGCGCCACCTCCAGGTCGTGGAAAACGTCGAGGTCGACGCACGCGAGCTCACCCTGGCCGACGCGCAGCGGCGCCGTCCCGAGGCCAAGCTCGGCGACGTGATCGTCGAGACGCTGCCGCCCTTCGACTTCGGCCGCATCGCCGCGCAATCCGCCAAGCAGGTGATCGTGCAGAAGGTGCGCGAGG
>CAZVMY010000590.1:0-1862 GCA_964628955.1 uncultured Methylocystis sp. | reverse complement strand
GCATGGCGTCGCGCGCGTTCACCGAGAGGTTCAGCAGCGCCATTTCGAGCTGGTTGGGATCAGCCTTGGCCGATGGCAGGTCGCTGGCGGCATCGACTACGACTTTGATCTGAGGCCCGGTGGTGCTTTCGACGAGATCGCCCATCCCGGCGACCAGCTGGGCAATATCGACGGCGACAGATTGCAATGGCTGACGCCGCGCAAACGCGAGCAGACGCTGCACCAACACTCGAGCGCGTTCGGCGGACTGCGCCGCGCCCGCGATTAGTCGCTGCTCACGCTCCGTTCCGACCCCGTTACGCAAGAGCATGTCCAACGAACCAACGATCGGGGTGAGTAGATTGTTGAAGTCGTGCGCAACGCCACCGGTAAGCTGGCCCATCGCCTCCATTTTTTGGCTTTGACGTAGTGCCTCATGCGCTGCCTCGCGCTCCGCGATTGCCTCTGCCACCCGCGTTTCAAGCGTTGCATTGAGATCGCGCAGGGCCTCCTCGGCTTGCTTGCGCGCAGTGATATCGAGCGCGGTGCCAGCGACACGCAGACAGCGTCCCGAGACATCGAACACGCCTCGCCCTTTTGCAGCAACCCAGCGCAGAACGCCGTCTTCCTTGCCGATAGTGCGATAATCGACATCGTAAAGCGCGCGCTGCGCGGGGTCGGCTGCGGCCAGATAAGCTGCGCTAGTTGCTTCACGGTCATCGGGATGCAGGCCAGCGTAGAAGTCCGCCATGGTAACCGGCACGTCGGCCGAAATCCCGAACATGGCCTTGGTTTGGGCCGGCCAGATCAGCCGATCGTTGATGACATCAACATCCCAAAAGCCAATCTCGGCGTTTTCGACGGCAAGGCGCAGCCGCTCCTCGCTCTCACGCAGCCGCGCCTCGGCACCGACACGCTCGACATGCGCCCAGCAGCGCTCGACAACCTCGCGAATCAGGGCGATCTCGCTCGCACTCCAGTCGCGGGGTACATCCTGATGCACCGCCATCATCGCGGCGAGCTGCCCCTGTTTTACAAGCGGGCAACAGACGATCGCCTCGATGCCGATCGACTGGAACATTGCGCGCCCTTCATCGGGTCCGAGCTCGCCAGCCACGTCGCGAACGATCAGGGTTTGCCCCTGCCGCAGTTCGGCTGCAGCGCGCGGCCCGAACAGATTGAGCATATAGGTCCCGGCAGAGGTCGCGATGCCTGGCGCTGTATAGTCGTTGCGGATCCAGAACCGGTCATTGTCGGCGTCGACATTCGCATAGGCACAGCGGGAGGCATTGATCTGCCGGCCCAGCATCTCGGCGGCCGAAAGCATCGCATTGTCAGCGGTGGCAGCGCCGAACAGTCGCTCTTCCAACGCTCCAAAGAAGCGTAGCCGGGCCTCGCTTTCACGCAGCGCCGCCTCCGCTTCATGCTCGGCGGTCCGGTCACGCAAAATGGTGACGTAGCCGCCGTCCTGTTCGGCGATTGGCATGGTGAGGCCCGAGCCCCAGAAGCGGTGACCGTCCTTGCACACATGCCAGCGTTCGTTGATCGCGCGGCCCTCGGCGGTCGCCCGCGCCATCTCCCGCGCCGGCACATTCGCGGCCTGGTCCCCAGGCGTGAAGAACAGGCCACCAGTCTGGCCAAGCGCCTCGCTTGCCGAATAGCCCAGCAGACGTGTGGCGCCGCTACTCCATCCAGTGATCGTGCCGGCGGGATCGAGCGACACGATGGCGAAATCTTCGGCCCCTTCGACGATCTGGCGATAGCGGGCCTCGCTCGCGCGAAGATTATCCTCGGCCCGTGCCCGTGCGATGACGATGCCGGCGGTTCGCACCACGAAGTCGACGATGGCGAGGTCTGTCGCGACGGGCTCGCGCGGCTCGCGG
>CAZVMY010000589.1:0-1868 GCA_964628955.1 uncultured Methylocystis sp. | reverse complement strand
ATGGCGAAGGGCATGGGGCGGCCTCTACAGTTCGGTGAACAGATCGGTCGATCTGGCGGCTTCTCGATCGAAGGTGACGGTGGTCGCGCATCCCTGATCGCGATTGACGGCGGCGAAGAAGAGGTCCGTGAACCCGGCCGACTCGGATCGGGCACGCTTCGCCGCGCGCAGCGCGGCCGACCGATCCTCGATCATGAACTCGGGAGCGCCGAGCAGCCGATCGAGACGATCGCAGATATCCTGCCGACCGAGCTTGAACCCGGAAGCGAGGGTCCACACGAACTCGCACAGCACGACACGGTTCACGAACAGCGTGGCTCCCGACCCTGACGTTTCGCGGACGAGGGCTCTCGCCCGTTGCGTCTGTGCCGGATCGTCGCGACCGAAAAAGGCGATGAGGACGTTCGTATCGATTGCGACCACGCTCGTCCCTACTGCTTCGACCGGCGCCAGCGCTCGACGACGGCGTCACCGATAGCGGCATCGATGGCTTCGTTCGTCATCGCTGCCGGCATCGATGGCAGTTCGAGTGCGTCCAGATCTTCGAAGATGCTCCGGCGCCGCAGCGGCACGATCGTGCCCCGCTCTGGCCCGTCGAGCTGGAACTCGATCTGGTCGCCAGCCATCAGGTGCCATGCTTCGCGTATCTCGCGCGGCACGGTGATCTGACCCTTGCTGGTCAGCGTTGCCAGAACGGAACCCGACATCGTAGTCTCCTTACTTTGACGTTCTCCTTACAATATATCGAAGTAAGGCATCACGCCAGCTTCCCCATCACCTGCTGCCGGAACCCATAGACCACCCGCTCACCGCGGAACGGCACCAGCCGCACGTCGCGGCTCTGGCCCGGCTCGAAGCGCACTGCGGTGCCCGACGCGATGTCGAGCCGCATGCCGCGTGCGGCGGCCCGGTCGAAGGCGAGCGCCGCGTTCGTCTCCGCGAAATGATAGTGCGAGCCGACCTGGATCGGCCGGTCGCCGGTGTTCGCGACGACCAGCGTGATGGCTTCGAGACCGGCATTGATGGTGATCTCGCCCGCCGCCGGGATGATCTCGCCGGGGACGAGCCCCGGTCCTTTCGCGAGCCCGCCGGCCATGCGGCCCCTCCCTCAGTTGCCGAGTGCGCCGGCAGCGAGGCCGAGCCCCGCCAGCGCGGTGGCGACGCCCGCGGCCCGGACGAACACGAGCGGCGCCACGCGCTGGCAGGCCAGCACCAGCGCGATGCCGATCGCGTGCAGCGCAGCCGTCGCGAGCGCGAACCCGGCCGCGTAGGCCAGTCCGCTGCCGGTAGCCGGCGCCTCCGATCCGTGCGCGTAGCCATGCACGACGGCGAACAGCGCCACCACCGCCGCTCCGATGGCGAGCGGCGCCCGAACCGCAAGCGCCACCAGAAAACCGAGGACGATCACGGAGCCGGCGATGCCGGGCTCGACGAACGGCAGCGACAATCCGGCCATAGCGAGCGCACCGCCTGCAAGCATGCCGCCGACGAAGGCGACCGGCCAGATCAGGAGCGCCCTGCCGCCGGCCAGACCCGCCCAGAGGCCGACGGCAATCATCGCCAGTGCATGATCGAGGCCCCCGAACGGATGCGTCAGCCCGGCCACGAAGGCGCCGGTTTCGCCTACGCCCGTATGGGCGAAAGCTGGAGTCGATCCAACGATGAGCAGCGCCAAGATGAGAAAACGGTTCAAGCATGCGGGCATCGCGGACGGGCCTCTCCGCGGATCGGATTGTGGACGGTGACGAGCTTCGTGCCGTCGGGAAACGTGGCCTCGACCTGCACGTCGTGGATCATCTCGGCGATGCCCTCCATCACCTGCTCGCGGCGCACGACCGTCGCGCCGGCCTGCATCAGATCGGCGACCG
>CAZVMY010000588.1:0-1870 GCA_964628955.1 uncultured Methylocystis sp. | reverse complement strand
CCATGACCGGACTTCTTGACGCCGCCGAACGGCAGCTCGATGCCGCCGCCGGCGCCATAGCCGTTCACGAACACCTGGCCGCATCGCATCGCGCGGGCGACGCGGATCGAGCGCTGCGCGTGCTGCGTCCAGATGCCGGCCACGAGCCCGTACGGCGTGCCGTTGGCAAGCCTGACCGCGTCCGCCTCGTCCTCGAAGGGAATGACCGAAAGCACGGGGCCGAACACCTCCTCCGTCGCCAGATCGTTGGCGCGCGGCACCGGGCCGAACAGCATCGGTGCCACGTAGAACCCGGTCTCCGGCACGCCGGCGGCGATTCGGCCTTCGGCCAGCACGGGCACGCCGGCCTCGCGCGCGCGACGCTGGAAGCCTTCGACCCGCGCCTTCTGGCCGGCGTTGATCATGGCGCCGAGATCGAGGTCCATCTCGTGCGAACCCGCGCGAACGTCACCGAAGCGTTCGGCGAGCCGTTCCGCGAGCGCCGCATGGATCGAGCGCTCGACCAGCACGCGCGACCCGGCCGAGCAGGTCTGACCGCCGTTCTGGGTAATGGCGTTGACGAGCACGGGGATGGCCTTGTCGAGATCGGCATCGGCGAAGACGACCTGCGGCGACTTGCCTCCGAGTTCGAGCGTGCAGCCGATGTGGTTGCGGGCCGCAGCCGACTGGATCAGCGTCCCGACCTCCGGGCTGCCCGTGAACGAGACGAAATCGATGCCGGAATGCGCCGAAAGCGCCGCTCCGGCCTCCTCGCCGAGCCCGGTGACGACGTTCAGGACGCCGGGCGGAAACCCGACGTCCAGCGCCAGTTCCGCGATGCGGATGAGCGAGAGGCAGGCGTCCTCCGCAGGCTTGACGACACAGGCGTTGCCGCAGGCGAGCGAGGCCGCCACCGAGCGGCCGAAGATCTGCGCCGGATAGTTCCAGGGGATGATGTGGCCGGTGACGCCATGCGGATCACGCACGACGGCGATCGTGTAGCCATTGAGGAACGGGATCGTCTCGCCATGCAGCTTGTCGGCGGCCGTGCCGTAGAACTCGAAATAGCGCGCGGCGGCGGTGATGTCGGCACGGCCCTGTTTCAGCGGTTTGCCGGTATCCCGCGATTCCAGCGCCGATAATTCGTCGTGATGCGCGAGGATCGCATCGCCGAGCTTGACCAGCAGCCGGCCCCGCTCTGTCGCGGTCATCCGGCTCCAGGGCCCCGCCTCGAAGGCGCGACGCGCCGCCGCGACCGCGGCATCGATGTCGGCGGCGCCGGAGCGCGGCAAGGCGGCGAACGGCCGGCCGTCGGAGGGGCACAGGCAATCGAGGGTCCGGCCGTCGACGGCCTGCACCCGTCGCCCGTCGACGATGTTCGCATGGAGCGCGAGCGCCGCGCCGGCGCCCCTGCGGTCGAGATCGTTCATGTCATCCTCCCCCAAGCTCTTTTCCCGAACCGCGTCACGGGAAAGGTCTAGCAGAAGACTCGGGCGAACGGCACGCCCCCTCCCCGTCATTCCGGGGCCGCGCAGCGGAGCCCGGAAACCATGACCACGATTGCGCAAACCGCGAGCCATCGTGTCCATGGGTCCCCGCCTTCGCGGGGATGACCAAAAGCGCGGAAAGCCGACGTCAGCCCGTCACCACCTTCGCGGAAAGCGCCGGCGGACGGGCAAGCGTCTGCAGAACCACGCAATAGCGCTCGGTCAGCCGCAGCAGCGTGTCGATCTTGTCCTGCGGCGCGTCGGTGTCGAGCTCGAAGACGAGCCGGATCGCCTCGAACCCGACCGCGGCGTCCTTGGCGACGCCGAGCGTGCCGCGAAAGTCGAGATCGCCCTCGACCCTGACGACGCCGCTGCGCAGCGGGATTTCGAGCGCGGTTGCCACC
>CAZVMY010000587.1:0-1872 GCA_964628955.1 uncultured Methylocystis sp. | reverse complement strand
AAGCTGTCGAGGCGCGGCCCTTCCTGCGTCGTGTTGCCCATCGACGGGCCGAACAGCCGGTTGTCGATGAAGCTGCCGACAGCGGTCGCCGCCGCCGCCGCCGCGATCTGGACAAACGCCGATGCGCCCGCCGTCAGCGCGGAGGCTGCGGCGGTGAGGAGCAGAACGGCCATGGCGGATCAGATCTCGGGAAAGCGGAAGACGAAGCGCAGGCGGTTGCGCCACCAAGGCACGAGCGAAACCTCCGCCACCGGGTGGGACTCGATGGCGTGGATCATGCGATCACGCGCGACGAGGATCGCGCAATGCTTGGCGGGCGCGTTGTCGTTGATGGCGAAGAGCAGGAGATCGCCGGGTTCGAAGGCATCGAGCGCCAACGGGATCATGTGGCGGCCGGCGGCATCAGCGAGCGTTTCCTCGCGCAGCGTCTCGGCCCAATCGCGCGAATAGGCGGGCGGGTGTTCGGGATCAGCGCCATAGACTGCGCGCCAGACCCCGCGCACGAGGCCGAGGCAATCGCAGCCGACGCCCTTGAGCGCCGCCTGATGGTGATAGGGCGTGCCGATCCATGAGCGCGCTTCGGTGATGATCTTCTCGCGGATTGTCATGTGATCTTGCCGCCGTCGTTCCCGGCGCCCTGGTTCGGATAGGACATCGCGAAGTCGGTGCCCGGCATGTGTGGGAAGCCGCCGAAGTTGACCGTGTTGGCGAAGCGATCCCGGCAGGTGGCGAAGGTGCGGTCGCAACCCGCTGTGGCGCTAAACGTGTCGCCGACCACCACTGGCGCGCCCATCGGCAGGGCAATGGCGATCCGTGAGACGCCAGCGCTGGAAGAGTGTGCCTTGATCTCGACTGCGAGGCCGTTGTTCACGCCGGAGGTCCAGACCAGTATGCCGCGCGTGAGCACGCCTGACGCGACGCCGGAAAGGCCGGAGGCGAGGAATTCGAAGCTATCCAGAACCTGCGTCACGGCTCCCGTGCCGTTGCGCCCAGCCGCGTTGAGATCGATACCGCAGCGGGCATCACCCAAGTCCCAGGCGCAGGAGCGCTGGAAGATGCGACCTGCCGGCTGATCGAGCTTGGCGGCAAGGCCGCGCAATTCGGCGGAGAAGGCGAGCTTGCCGCGCGAGACCTGCCCGAGATTGCCGGCGCGCAGCACAACGCGCTGCGCCACGTCCGACCAGTTCACCAGATAGATTGTGACGGCAGCATCATCGTAGCGGCCGCCGTGGAGATCGTCCTCGGTGAGCGCATCGGACGACAGCGCGCCTTGCACGTCGAGGTTCGAGACAGCGAGACCAAGCTGGCCTTCGATCGCGGTCGCGGTAAAGCCCGAAGCCGCCTTGTAGGTGACGGCATCGAAGACGAGATCACGATCGAAATCGGTGAAGCCCATCACCACGCCGTCGCGGCGATCGACCCGCCAGCATCGGCACAAAGTGGTGAGCCCGCCCGCAACGTGGGTTGCGAGCGCGGGAGGGAGGGTTTTCATCTTGAGGTGTCCGAATTCGAGCGCTGTTTGGGCTCGGAGCTTGTGTTCGCGATCAGCCCGACGAGGGATATTGCTCGATTGCCTCGATCTCAGAGCTCTCCGACAGGTCTAATGTATATTCGCTCTCGCCGAGATAAAGGCTGTGGGCACTTGGGCCAGCGATTATTGCGTCGTTCGACGCTTGCCACTTAAGCAGAACGCCTCCGGCTCCTGTTGCATTGAGCCCGCGACCAAACATCCGGACGGTCTCAATGTTGTCAGACCAGCAAAGCCCTATTCTGCGAGATTTCCATCGATCAAGGTTTTCCCCGCGGTACAGAGTGCGGCTAGAGCGGAACCCGACCTGATTGAATCGGGAGGGATTCCCAAATCAGGGGTGA
>CAZVMY010000586.1:0-1876 GCA_964628955.1 uncultured Methylocystis sp. | reverse complement strand
CCCTCCCCGATCCCGATGTGCCGGCCGAAAGACGAGGCGACGAGGTTGAGGGCCTCGGTCGCGTTCTTCGTGAAGATCACCTCGTCGAGCCGCGGCGCGTTGAGGAAGGCGCGGACCTTCTCGCGTGCCCCCTCGTAACCCTCGGTCGCAGCGTTCGCGAGGTAGTGCAGGCCCCTGTGGACGTTGGCGTATTCGCTCTCGTAGGCCGTCTTGACGCGCTCGATCACGGCGCGCGGTTTCTGGGCCGAGGCGGCGCTGTCGAGGTAGACCAGCGGTTTGCCGTAGACCTGCATCGCGAGCGCCGGGAAATCGGCCCGGATGCGCGCGACGTCGAAGGGCGAGATCTGCGTGGTCGTGACATGCGCGTTCATGACGTCGCCTCCCCGGTCGCAGCGGCCGTGCGCCGGCCGAGCCAGTCGGCAGTCAGCGCCGCCATCGTCTCTCGCAAGCCTTCATGCGCGACGGTCTCGATCGCCTCGCCGGCGAAGGCCTGGATCAGCAGGCCTTCCGCCTCGGCGCGTGGCAGGCCGCGCGCCTGAAGATAGAACAGCAGATCGTCGTCGAGCGCGCCGCAGGTCGCGCCGTGGGCGCAGACCACGTCATCCGCGAAGATCTCGAGTTCCGGCTTGTTGCTCATGCCGGCCTCGTCCGAGAGCAGCAGCGCGTCGGAGCGCATCTGCCCGTCGGTCTTCTGTGCACCCTGCCGCACCATGATCTTGCCCTGGAACACGCCCTGGGCCGCGCCGTCGATCACGGTCCGGAACAGTTCGCGGCTCTCGCCGAACAGCGCTGCGTGATCGACCACGAGCGTCGTGTCGGCGTGCTGGCGGCCGGCGAGCAGCGACACTCCGCCGATGGAGGCCTTCGCATGATCTCCGGCGTAGCGGACGTGGACCTCGTGCCGCGACAGCGCCGCGCCAGTCGTGAAGCTGAACGTGTTGAGTGCGGCATGCGCGCCGATCTCGGCGGCCAGCGTCGAGAGCGACTGCGTCGTGTCGCCGGCCAGGTTCAGGCGCACGTGGTCGACGGTCGCGCCGGCGCCGACCAGCATCTCCACCATTGTATTCGTCTGGTGGCCCACGCCGTCCGGGCTGCGATGGCTTTCGACCAGCGTCACGGATGCACCGTCCTCGACGACGAGCAGCACACGGGGCGCGACCGCCGAGGCGGTGGAGCCGGACACCTCGAAGGCGAGATGCAGCGGGTCAGCCACCTGAACGCCGGCAGCGACATGAATGACCGCACCATCGGTCATGAACATGGTGTTGAGCATCGCCAGCGGCTCACGCGACAGGTCGACCGCCGTACCCATGCGCGCGAGCAGCGGCGAACCGCCGCTCAGAACGTCCGCAAGGCGATGCACCGTCACACCCGGAACCGTTGCTGCTGGCTCGCCGACATGCCAGCCGTCTAGGAAGGCGACGGTGACCAGTCCGTCGGACGGCGACCACGGCACATGCCGGGCGGCAACCGCGGCATCCGGCGCGCTGGCCGGCGGCGCGGCGCTGCGCATGAGCGCCCTCAGGTCCGTATAATGCCACGCCTCGATCCGACGGTGTGGCAGCCCGGTCGCCTCGAAACGGCCGATCGCCGCCTGCCTCAGCCCGGCCGCACCGGGCAGCGAGGGCGAGACGGCCGCGAAATGACCCGCGATGGCGGTTTCGGCCGCCGTCTTCATCATGGTGACGGGAGCGCCCACGACCGCGCCCTCAGGCGGCTTCCGCGACATAATCGCGGTAGCCGTTCTTCTCGAGTTCGAGCGCCAGCTCCTTGCCGCCGGTCTTGACGATGCGGCCCTTCGACATGACGTGCACGGTATCGGGCACGATATGGTCGAGCAGGCGCTGGTAATGCGTGATCACCAGGAAGCCGCGGC
>CAZVMY010000585.1:0-1876 GCA_964628955.1 uncultured Methylocystis sp. | reverse complement strand
GCGATCCTCGCCGTGTGGCTGGAGCGGCGCTACGGCAAGGACCAGATTCTGGAACTCTACCTGAACCGCGTCTACTTCGGCTCGGGCGCCTACGGCGTCGAGGCGGCGGCGCAGCGCTATTTCGGCAAGCCCGCCCGCGCCGTCACCCTTGCCGAAGCCGCCGTGCTGGCCGGGCTGGTCCAGGCTCCCTCGCGCCTCGCGCCCAGTCGCAACCCGAAGGGCGCGGCCGATCGCGCCGCCCTGGTCCTGGCCGCCATGGCGCGCGACGGCGCAATCGGCGACGCCGCGGCGAAGATCGCGCTCGCGTCTCCCGCACAGGCGCGGCGCCAGAGCGGTGCGGGTTCGGCGAACTATGCCGCCGACTGGATCATCGACGTGCTGGACGACTACATCGGCGCCGTCGATCAGGACGTCGTGATCCGCACGACGATCGCGCCCCTGCTGCAGGCCGCGGCAGAGCGGGCTCTGGTGGCCGAGCTCGACGCGAAAGGTGCCAAGGCCGGCGTCGGACAGGGCGCGGTCGTTGTCCTTGCGCCCGATGGGGCCATCCGCGCGATGGTCGGCGGCCGCAACTACGCCGAAAGCCAGTTCAACCGCGCCGTCGCCGCCAGGCGCCAGCCCGGTTCGGCCTTCAAGCCGTTCGTCTATCTGGCGGCGCTCGAAAAGGGCTGGATGCCCGACGATCCGCTGCTCGATGCGCCCATCAACATCAGAGGCTGGACGCCCGAGAACTACACCCGTGAATATTTCGGCGAGGTGCCGCTCCGGCGCGCACTCGCCATGTCGCTGAACACCGCGGTGATCAGGCTGGAACAGCAGGTGGGCGTCCGCACCGTCGTGCGCACGGCCCAGAGGCTCGGCATCTCCTCACCGCTCCAGGCGAACGCCTCCCTGGCGCTCGGCACATCGGAGGTCACGCCGCTCGAACTCACGGCAGCCTATGCCGCGTTCGCCAACGGCGGCATCGGCGTGATCCCGCACATCATCCAGAGCGTGAAGACGACCTCGGGCAAGCTCATCTACCAGCGGCAGCCGCAAGGCCTCGGGCGCGTCGTCGAGCCGGATCAGGTTCTACAGATGAACATGATGCTCGGCGAAACGCTCGCGTCCGGCACCGGGAAGCGTGCGGACCTGCCGGGTTGGCCTGCGGCAGGCAAGACCGGCACCACCCAGGAATACCGCGACGCCTGGTTCGTGGGCTACACGGCACAGCTCGTCGCAGCCGTCTGGCTCGGCAACGACGACGGCGAGCCGACGCGGCGCGTGTCGGGGTCCGGGCTCCCGGTCGACGTCTGGAACCGGTTCATGCGCGAGGCGCACAAGGGGCTGACCCCGGTGGCGCTGCCCGGATTGGCGGCGCCGGCGTTTGCACAGGATCAGGCGATCGCCTCCACCGGAGGACGGTCGGGGACGGGCGCCGGAGCACCGATCGGCGTCGTCAGCCGCGGCCAGCCGCTCCGGCCGCCCGCGCCAATCCCCGGCAGCGGCAGCGATGCCGATCCCGGCCGGCCGCTCCCGCTGGAAAAAGGCCTGCTCGGACGCCTGTTCGGTGGCTGACGTGAGGCCGTCGGGCTGGCGGGCTCAGGCCTGACCCCGGCGCGCAGAGCGCGACGCCCGGAAGAGCACGAGCGCGACGAGACCCATCACCACGATCGTCATCGGCAGAATGCGCGGATCGTAGGGCAGCACGACGCCCATCAGGGCGCCGACGACGGCGGCCAGGGACATCTGGAGCAGCCCGAGCAGCGACGATGCGCTCCCGGCGCGGTCCGGAAACGGCGTCATGGCGGCCGCGTTCGACTGTGGCATGACCAGCCCGACGCCGCAGGTGTAGAGCGCCATCGGCAACGTCACCTCCAGCCACGATTCCGTGCCC
>CAZVMY010000584.1:0-1877 GCA_964628955.1 uncultured Methylocystis sp. | reverse complement strand
GATCCGTTCTCGTCGCTGAACCCGCGCATGACGGCGGGCGACATCGTCGGCGAGCCGCTGGTCGTGCATGGCATCGGCCACGGCGCAGACCGCAAGCAGCGCACGGCGGAACTGATGCGGCTCGTCGGCCTTCGCCCCGAACACGCCTCGCGCTATCCGCACGAGTTCTCCGGCGGCCAGCGGCAGCGCATCGGCATCGCCCGCGCGCTCGCGTCGGGGCCCACGTTCCTCGTCGGCGACGACCCGGTTTCGGCGCTCGACGTCTCGATCCAGGCCCAGGTCGTGAACCTGCTGGAGGACCTGAAGGACCGGCTCGGACTGACGGTCATGTTCATCAGCCACGATCTTGCCGTCGTCCGGCACGTGGCCGACCGCGTGGCGGTGATGTATCTCGGCGAGATCGTCGAGATCGCGCCGACCGAGGCGCTCTACGAGGCGCCGCTCCACCCCTACACCCACGCGCTGCTGGCGTCGGTGCCGGTGCGGCACCCTGCCGACCGAAGGCCGAAGTCGCTGATCTCGGGCGACGTGCCGAGTCCGTCGCGGCCGCCCTCCGGATGCCGGTTCCATACGCGCTGCCCGCACGTCAAACCCGTCTGCCGCGAGGCCAAACCGCCGCCCGCGGCGGTCAGTGACGGGCGTATCGTGGCCTGCCACTTGTGGCGCGAGGTCGCGGCGGCCGGGTCTGGCGCGCCACTTGCTGCGACGGCCGTGCCGGGCGCGCGAGCACGGCGCATGGCGATCTACGCCGCGGCTGCCAAACGCTACGATACGGGCACGACGGCCGGACCACAGGCAACATGATCAAGCAACAAGAAACGGACGGAGAGCCATCATGACCAGAACCGGCGCCACACGGCGCACACTCCTCGCGGCGTCGCTTGCCGCCATTGCCCTTTCTTCCGGCGGCGCGGCTGCCCAGACGCTGCGCATCGGCCTGCAGGAAGACCCCGACGTCCTCGATCCGCACCGCGCCCGCACCCTCGTCGGCCGAATCGTGTTCACGGCGCTGTGCGACAAGCTGATCGATACGACGCCCGACCTCAAATACATCCCGCGGCTCGCGACCGACTGGACCACGGGCGACGACGGCAAGAGCCTGACGATGCGGCTGCGCGCCGGCGTCAAGTTCCACGACGGCGAGGCGTTCGACGCGGCCGCCGTGAAATACAACATCGAGCGCGCCAAGACGCTGCCCGACAGCCTGCGCAAGTCCGAACTGGCCTCGGTGACCAGCGTCACCGTGGTCGACCCCATGACCGTGACGCTGAACCTCGCGCGGCCTGACGCCACGCTGGTCGCCCAGCTTTCCGACCGCGCCGGCATGATGATGTCGCCGAAGGCGATCGAAGCCGCCGGCGCCCAGTTCGGCCAGAAGCCCGTCTGCTCAGGCCCCTACAAGTTCGTGGAGCGGGTGACGCAGGACCGGATCGTTCTCGAACGCTTCGAGGATCACTGGAATCGCGCCAACGTCCACATCCAGCGGCTCGTCTATCTCCCGATCCCCGACACCACGGTGCGCTTCGCCAACCTGCGCTCGGGCGACCTGCAGATGATCGAGCGGCTCGCGCCGAGCGACGTCAAGGCTGCGCAGGCCGACCGCAACTTCAAGATCGAGAAGGTGATCGGGCTCGGCTATCAGAGCCTCTATCTCAACGTTGCCAACGGCGACCGCGCCAAGACGCCGGTCGGCATGGACAAGCGGGTCCGTCAGGCGCTGAGCCTCGCGACCGATCGCGACGCCATCAATCAGGTCGTGTTCGACGGCGCCTATGCGCCCGCGAACCAGCCCTTTCCGCCGTCGAGCCCCTGGTACCTCAAGGACCGTCCGATCCCGCAGCGCGACGTGGCCAAGGCCAAGGCGCTGATGAAGGAGG
>CAZVMY010000583.1:0-1885 GCA_964628955.1 uncultured Methylocystis sp. | reverse complement strand
AGAAGAGCCGGTTCCCGGCGCAACTCGTGGTCAGCGCCATCAACGAGCCGGGCACCCTGGCCGAGATCGCGCGAACCATCGGCGACAGCGACGGCAACATCGACAACATCACGATGATCGCCCGATCGCCCGACTTTCGCGACATGGTGATCGACATTGAGGTCTGGGACCTCAAGCACCTGAATGCGGTGATCGCCGAACTGAAGGCCAAACCCATCGTCTCGCGCGTGCAGCGCGTCAACGGGTGAGGACGATGGCGGGACCCAACTGGGATTGGCTCGGACCGGCGGTCACGGCCGCTGTCATCGCCGCGTTGGTCACGATCACTGGTTGGATCGTAACCCAACGCAATGTATTGCGGCTCGACCGTGAGCGACGCGCGGAAAAGGTGCGTGACGTTCAGATCGCCATCACCGCCGAAATCCGCTCGAATATCAGCCGGCATCTGGACGTCGATCTCGACGCGCATTTGGCCGCGATGCTCGCGCGTCTTCAATCAGAGAAGGCGTTCGTTCCAATCGTGCCGAAGTATCATGCATCAACCATTTTCGATGCGCTTTTGAAGGAAATTCACGTTCTCGACGGTTCCGTCATCGGCATCGTCGTGGACTATTATAAACGCTAGCGCTCGCTGGCCGACTTTATCGATGATCTTCGTAGCGAGATGTTTGCCAATGCCGAGCCGGAACGCAAGGCGGCCATGTAAGGCGATTATGTTCAACTCGTCTAAAACACACATATCATTGGACGCCGCGCAATCGACACTCTCGAGCGCGTCATCAGATAGCCCAGCGCTCGGTCAGTATCCGGGCTTCGGGCCGGTTGGCATCTGCCGTGTTTTGGTTTCGGTTGCCATGAATGCTCCATCTTCTCCGAAGTCGAGAATATCATATTCCGCGTGCTTTGGCATCGGTCCGGAAAATTCATCGCTCCGATTCATCCGTGCCATCAGCCATGATTGCACGCCGCGCTTCGCCATGCCATTTCCCGACCCATGACCACCGACGACGTCCTCGATGAGTTCCGCGCCGCCGGCGCCCTGCTCGAGGGGCATTTCATCCTGTCATCGGGCCGCCGGTCGCCGGTCTTCCTGCAGAAGATGTTCGTCTTCATGGACCCGGTCCGTACCGCCCGGCTTTGTTCGGCGCTGGCGCAGACGGTCCGGGCGCGCTTCGGCGAGGTCGACTACGTGGTCTCTCCGGCGGTCGGCGGCATCGTGCCGGGTTACGAGACGGCGCGGGCGCTGGGTTGCAGGGCGGTGTTCGTCGAGCGCGAGGACGGCCGTTTCCGCCTGCGGCGCGGGTTCCGCATTCCCGAGGGCGCGCGCGTCCTGATGGTCGAAGACATCGTCACGACCGGGCTGTCGTCGCGCGAATGCCTCGCCGCGCTTTCGGAAGAGCCCGGCATCATCATCGGTGCCGCCTGCCTGATCGACAGGTCGGGCGGCAAGGCGGACATCGGCGTGCCGCTTGTCGCGCTCGCGAGCCTTTCGGTCCCCGATTACGCGCCTGACGATCTCCCTCCCGAACTGGCGGCGATCCCGCCCGTGAAGCCCGGCAGCCGCGACGTCCGCACATGAACGGCTCTCCTCCCCGCATCCGGCTCGGCGTGAACATCGATCATGTCGCGACGCTCAGAAATGCCCGGGGCGGGAACCGGCCGGATCCCCTGCGTGCGGCGGAACTGGCGGTTGCCGCCGGCGCGGACGGCATCACGGCGCATCTGCGCGAGGATCGCCGGCACATCCGCGACGACGACATGGGTCGCCTTGCCCGCACGCTCGCGGTGCCGCTGAACTTCGAGATGGCGGCGACGCCGGAGATGCGCGCGATCGGGCTCGACCTGCGGCCGCATGCCTGCTGCCTCGTGCCCGAGAAGCGCGAGG
>CAZVMY010000582.1:0-1891 GCA_964628955.1 uncultured Methylocystis sp. | reverse complement strand
TCGGGATCGTTCTCGCAAACGCCGAGCGCCTCGTGGCCGTTCTCGTCGTGGATCGGTCGATCAAGGCCCCAGGACAAGGTGATCGGCTTGCCGTTGACGACAAGGCGCGCCGTCTTCGAGATCAGAGCCGGCATATCGACCGGCCTTGGCTGAATCCCGAACAGGCGGCTGCGGATATCGCTTGCAATCTGCTTCAAGACTAACACGATGAATATGATATATTGGTGATAAAAGTAATTCAATGGAATAATACCATGGCTGTTCGTCGTCATGGCAACACATTGGAACACTGGGAAATTGCGCTTATTAAGGCAATGATTGCCGATGGGCGTTGGCGGGCGGATCAAGACATTCTTGCCTACTTCACGCGCCCGACCCGGTCAGTCAATCACCGCGCAATTGGAGAAATCCGCACACAGACGAAGCATGCGGCTGTGCAGTCGGCCTCCGACGACGATTTGAGTACATTCCTTTCTGCCTGGCCGGAAATAGACGCTGAAACCGGTCTTTCATTACGGGGCGACGAATTGATAATTAAGGCACGCGAGGCAATGATCGCCGCCGTCCACATGTTCAACGGCGCAGGTCTAACCTTTCGTGCAGAGTTATTCATCGTCACCGCTATTATCGCTTGGACTTATCTGCTGCACGCGTGGTTCAAGCGTGAGGGCATCGACTACCGCCACACGAAGAAAGAGAACGGGGAGCGCATCGTCGCCAAAACGCCGAGCGGCGCGGACAAGTTCTGGGAACTGGCCCAATGCCTGAAGCACGAGCGCTGCCCCGTTAGCCAAGGCGCCAAAGACAATCTCGGCTTCCTGCTCGAGCTGCGTCACGAAATCGAGCATCGCTCAACCAACCGGATCGACGACGCGGTCAGTGCCAAGCTGCAAGCCTGCTGCATCAACTTCAACGACGCCATCAAGGAGTGGTTCGGGGCGCAATTCGCACTTGAACGCCGCCTGCCGATCGCGTTGCAGTTCATCACCTTCAACCCGGATCAACGCGCGATCCTGAAGAAGGCGAACGGGATGCCCCGCCATGTCGAGATGATGATGGACGGCTTCGAAACCCACCTCACGCCCGAACAGCGGGCCGACCCGCGCTTCGCGTTCCGCGTCTACATGGTGGGTCGCACAGCCAACCGCGCGTCCGGGGCCGACTTGGCGGTGGAACTCGTTCCGCCCAGTTCGGATGTTGCGGAGAAGTTCAACATCGCCCTCAAGGAGGTCGAGAAAAAGAAATACCTGCCGAGCGAGGTCGTCGCCCGGATGAAGGCCGAGGGCTGGAATCGTTTCACGATGAATAGCCACACCAAGCTGTGGAAGCGGCTCGACGCCAAGAATCCGGCAAAAGGCTACGGCGCGATCGCTGTCGGCAACACATGGTGCTGGTACGAGACTTGGCTAAGCCAAGTACGTGAAGAATGTGAAGCCAATCGTAACAAGTATAGCTGAGCCGAAACCGCGCTCAATCCCGATCCTCGCCGAGGCGACGAACGCAAGAAACTGCCGGGCTATGCGCGCGGCGCGCTCGCCGAGCTCCGGCAATATGGCCTGCCCGATGCCGATGGCTATCAGGGCAAGGTTGAAATCCGCCTGGACGATATCGCCGTTCCAGTGATCGGCTTCGTCGATTGGCGCTTCTCGGCCCACGGAATTATCGTCGATCTCAAGACCACCGAACGATTGCCATCCGCGATCGGCGCAAGCCACGGCCGGCAAGGCGCGGTCTATGCCACCGCCCACGGCAATTTCGGGATGCGCTTTGCCTACGCCAAGCCCGCTCCGGCCAAGGGCGATGGGCGGCAGGTCCAGGTTCTCGAAATGTCGGGCGATGACGTGCGCGCGTACCTCGCGGCACTTCGGCTGATCGCCCTCTCGCTCGGGCG
>CAZVMY010000581.1:0-1908 GCA_964628955.1 uncultured Methylocystis sp. | reverse complement strand
GATCGGCGCGATGCCGACGAGCGGAAGTGCCGAGACGAAGGTGCCGACCGGCAGGAGCCCGCGTCGGAGCATATCGACGCGGTCGCACAGCAGCGCCACGAGAAGACCTGCCACGCAGCCGATCAGCCATCCGGGGATCACGGCCTTCAGCACGGTCTGGCGGAAGTCCACCGCCAGCGTCGGCAGGGTTCCGACGAAGCGCATCGCGATCGCGGACGGCGTCGGCAGCAGCACCGTGGGGACCCGGAACGCGAGGCAGGCCACCTCCCAGAGGAACAGGAGCGTCGCGCCGAACACGATTGGAACGAGCATGTCGACCGCCCTGCGGACGCTCGCGCGCTGCGGCGTCCAGCGCGACAGGAGATCGACCAGCAGCCAGGCCGCACCCCACGTCACCAGGGCCCCTGCGAGCACCACCCAGCCCTCCTGCCCGGAAGCGAGCGCGCGCAGCGTCGCTGTGCCGGCGACGAGCGCGGCCAGCGCCGTCAAGAGCCACACCCGGACGGGTGCGACGCCGGGCTGGGTCGCGGCACTCACGGCCGCGTTCCCATCAGCCGGAAAGTCACGCGCTCGGCGGCCGCGACGGCGAAGACGAGACAGGAGGCCAGCACGCCCGCCACGATCAGCGCCGCCCAGATCTGGGTCGTCTGCCCGTAGTAGGAGCCCGACAGCAGGCGGGCGCCCAGCCCCGCCTGCGCACCCGTCGGCATCTCGCCGACGATTGCTCCCACGAGGCTGATCGCGATTGCCACCTTCAGGCTCGCGAACAGAAAGGGCATCGCCGACGGCCAGCGCAGCTTCGCGAAGGTCTGGGCAGGCGAGGCGCCGTAGGTCCGCATCAGGTCGAGGCTCATCGCATCGGGCGACGTCAGCCCCTTCACCATGCCGATCGCGACGGGAAAGAAACTGAGATAGGCGGAGATCACGGCTTTCGGCACGAGGCCGGTGATGCCCTGCGAGCCGAGCGCGACGATCACGATCGGCGCGACCGCCAGGATCGGCACCGTCTGGCTGGCGACGATCCACGGCATCATGCTCTTCGCCAGCGGCGTGGAATGCACGATCGCGACCGCGAGCATGATTCCGAGGACGACGCCCATGGCGAAGCCCGCAAGCGTCGAGGCCAGCGTCACCCAGCCATGATAGACCAGACTGCGCGGCGTCGTCGGATCGGCGTCGATCAGGCTGGTCTTGAGGGCCGCGAGCACCTGGTGTGGCGCCGGCAGCACCGGTCGGTCCTGGTTCATCGTGGCCTCGACCAAGTCCACAGCCGAGAGTGGCCCCGAGGCCAGTTGCCGCGCGAACGGCGCGTTCATGGGTACGACGGCCGCGTACCAGAGCGCGATAATCGCCGCCACGACGAGCAGCACAGGTACGGTCGTGCCTGAAAGGAGGCGCCTGCTCATCTGTTCGTCATTCCGGGGCGGCGCGCAGCGGCGATCCCGGAACCCATGACCACGACACTTCTTGGATGGGCGCGGCCGGAGGGCGGGCCAGACCGGTCCGTCGTGGTCGTGGGTTCCGGGCTCCCGCTTGCGAGGGCCCCGGGCTGACCAGTTTCGAACACCAACCTAGTCCTCATAGGAATGCCCGGCGCGCAGGCCGTCGCGGACGCGTTGCGCGATCTTCAGGAAGGCCGGCGTCTCGCGGATGTCGAGCGGGCGATCCGGGCCGAGGTCGCAGTCGACCACGTCGATGATGCGGCCCGGCCGCGGCGACATCACCACGATCCGCGTCGACAGGAACACGGCTTCGGGGATCGAATGGGTGACGAACAGCACCGTCTTGCCCGTCGCGGCCCAGAGTGCCCGCAGCTGCTCGTTCAGCTTGTCCCGAACGATCTCGTCCAGCGCGCCGAAGGGTTCGTCCATCAGCAGGAGGTCCGGATCGAACGACAAGGCCCGCGCG
>CAZVMY010000580.1:0-1914 GCA_964628955.1 uncultured Methylocystis sp. | reverse complement strand
GCATGTGCGCCGGATTGTAGTGGAAGTGCAGATACTGATAGCCGGTGTTCGACACCCAATCGAGGTGGCTCATGATGCCGTAGGGGAAGCCGTGCCCCCAGGCGCCCATCAGCACGGGGCGGATCACGACCAGGCTGAAATAGGCGAAGATCGCCATGCCGAAGGCGATCGGCACATGGTAGCCCATGCCGAGCTTGCGGCAGATTTCCACCTCGCGCAGCGCCCACGAGCAGAACGCACCGAGCGCGCAGATCGTGATAATCTGCCAGAGCCCGCCCTCGTTGAGCGGCGCCATCGCAAGGCCGTAGCTGATGTCGGGGGGCGCGATGTTGATGGTCCATGGGTTCCAGTTCTGCTGCTGCGCCGCGCCGTAGAAGATCAGCGCGGTACCCACGGCAGAGAAGAAGATGGTCGTGACCCCGAAGAACCCGACATAGAACGGCCCTATCCAGAAATCGAACAGGTCGCCGCCGATCAACGTGCCGCCGCGGACGCGGTATTTTCTCTCGAACGTCAGCATCGCCATGGCCGCGATCTCCAGTCGGGTGCCAGACCGCCGGGCGGCGGCAACAGGGTCATTCGGGATGTTCCGGGCCCGGCAGAATGTCGCCGGGTCCGGAAACGGGTATCGAAGGCCGTCAGCCGATCCTGGCGAGATCGACGGTCGGCGGCGCGATCGGCAGCATGATCTCCGACGTCCTCGGACGGGCCGAGCGCGGGCCTTCCAGCCAGTTGAAGCGATCGGTGCTCAACAGGATGAAATGGATCACGAGGGCGAGCACGAAGAGGAAGGTGAACAGCGCCACCAGCGTCTTGCGCGGATCGAAAAGGAGCCAGACCTTGTACATGGCGCGCTCCTCAGCCGATCATCGCAATGAATTGCTGGACGGGTTCCACTGCCTCGAGCAGCGACGTCCGATAGCCGCCCGGTCCCGGGATCCACGGCCGCCACATCCAGACGAGGATGTGCGCCACGATCGCGATCACGGTGAAGCCGATGAAGCTCGAGACGAAGATGCCGTGGAACTCCCTCGCCTCGGAGTCGGACAGTCCCGACAGGGTTCCCGGTGTATCCATACTTCCAGCCATATGTTCTCCTCCGGCTGATGTGCCTTGCGGCGTTTACCGCGCAGTTCCCGCGCGGCTGGGACTCCCCCGACGTTTGGACCGCCGAAGGCTCAGCCCCCGTCTTCCGACGGGTGGTTGTCGGTTCGGATCAGCCCATGAAGGCGAATCCGGTCGAGATGCTTGCCGCCTCGCGGGCGGTTCCGAAGACGGATTTGCGGCCCTCGCCGGCGCGGAAGGCGCGCCACGAGCGGGGCAGCAGGAGTTCGGCCACCGCGACGAGCAGGTAGACGAGGTACGAAAGCGCGAAGATGAGATGGAAGGCCAAGCGCTGGCCACCCTGCCGCGTCGTCATGATCTGATCCTCCCTGGACGAAATCCGATGTCTTGTGGTCGTGGCGAGCGCGCTCATGCCGCGCTCTCCGGAAGCCTGGCACCGGCGACGCGAGCCGCCGTGACCCTTTCCTCGCCGGCCCGGCGCGCATCGCGCTCGATCCGGTCCCGCAGCCGCTTCGCGGCCGAGATGCGCACGAGCACGGGCTCGGCCTCGACGATCTCCTCGAGGAGGCGATGCGCCTCCTCGTCCCACGGCGTCGCGGCCTCGGCCGTGAACCGGGCCGGCGTCGCCTCGACGCGGTCCATGTCGGTGGCGAGCGGCAGGATGTGGAAGAGGGCGTCGAACAGCGCGTTGCAGACCTCCTGCACCAGGTAGGTCGCGCCCGCATAGCCCATGAACGGCGTGCCGGTATGCCGCCGGATCACGGCGCCGGGGAAAGAGGCCGGGATGTAGACCGAGCGTCCGCCGGCTTCCGCGGCATACATCCGCTCGTTGAAGCTGCCGAACAGCAC
>CAZVMY010000579.1:0-1925 GCA_964628955.1 uncultured Methylocystis sp. | reverse complement strand
CCGACGCCCAGGCCTCGACCAACAAGGCCAGCTACAAATTCATGCGGACGACGAGTCTGGCAGATTCCAAGTCGTCGAAGTTTCTGCCGCAGCTGCGGGATCAGTCGCAGGAATGGCGTTACGTCAACGAAGAGATCCGGCAAGGCCGCAAGCTCGTCCGCGTATTCTTCAGCGCCACCGCCTTCTCGCCCAAGGGCAAGGGCGACAGCAACGAGCGCGTGCTCAAATCGGTCTATCGGGCGGCAGGCTGGGACCTGCTCGACGACCGCTACCTGCAGGTGATGGGCCTGCTGTGCGCGATGCCGATGACGATGGCCAATGGCCTCTCTAAGGATCTGGAGCGCATGAAGCGGATGCGCACTCTGCTTACCACGACGGCCGCAAACCTGGCACCGTTGCAAGGCGAGTATCTTGGCGGATCGGTGCCGCACCTCCTCCTGATCGGGCGACGGGGCCAACCCTTCTTCTGGAGTCCGTTCGAAAATACGGCAGGCAATCACAATGTCGCGGTGTTCGGCAAGTCCGGCTCGGGCAAGTCGGTGGCGCTGCAGGACTTGTGCGGTTCGCTCTGCGGCGCCGGCGCGAAGGTCGTGGTGATCGACGATGGCCGCTCCTTTGAGCACTCGGCCAAACTCCAGGGCGGCGCTTTCGTCGAGTTCACGATGAGCTCGGGCTTCTGTCTCAATCCTTTCTCGATGATCGATCAGGCCCAAGCGGCCGAAGACGAGGATTATCTTCTCGATTGCATGGCCATGCTCAAGGCAATCATCAATCAGATGGCGCGGCACATCAACGTGCTCGACGACACCGAGCGCGGCCTGATCGACGGCGCGGTCAACCAGGTATGGGACCAGCATGGAAGTCGCGGCTCGATCGACCTTGTCATTGAGGCGCTCGATGCCACCGGCAATGGGCTTGCCTCCAACCTCGGGATCGCGATGCGACCCTTCTCGTCCGCCGGCACTTACGGCCGGTTTTTCCAGGGCGAGGTTTCGTTTGAGCTGAAGGCCCAGCTCACCGTGTTCGAGCTGTCCGACCTCTCGGCGCGCGAAGAGCTGCGCGGCGTCGTCCTCACCGCGATCATGTTCATGTCGCAGCAGATGATGCGCAAACTCGATCGCTCGATCCCCAAGGCGCTGCTGCTCGATGAGGCGTGGCAGATGCTGCGCGGCGGCGCCATGGCCGACTTCATCGAGACCTATGCCCGCACCTGCCGGAAGTACGGTGCGTCGCTGGTGACGGCGACCCAGTCGCTCAACGACTATTACAAGTCGGCCGGCTCAATCGCCGCGCTGGAAAATTCCGACTGGTTCGTGATCTTGCAGCAGAAGCCGGAGACGATTGCGGACTTCAAGAAGCACGATCGTTTCGAGATGGACGACTACACCGACGCCCTCCTGCGCTCGCTCAAGCGCAACGGCTTCGAATATTCGGACATCATGATCAAAGGCCCCGACACGCTCGCTGTCGGGCGTCTGGTGCTCGATCCCTATTCGGCAGCCTTGTTCTCCTCGAGCCCCAAGACCTTCGCCGCAATCGACGCGCTGATCGCCGAAGGCATGAGCATGGATGAAGCGATCGAGCGGATCGCCTTCCCCGACAATCCGGAAAAATGGGTCAGCAATCTCGCCCCGGGGGACGAGATCGCGATGGCTGCGGAGTAACAAGATGGCGACCAACGTCAGCAAGCCGGCGGGTATCGGAACGGGCAGGGCGAGGCGATCGGAATGGCGTTCAGTCGCCTATTTCACGCTGCACGGTCTCGGTTTTGTCGGCTCGACGCTCCTGATGACCTGGGGATTGTTCTTCCTCGTCATCCTCGCCCTTGGCGGCTTTTCGTTCGACGGCTTCATCCATCAACTCAACAATCTGACCAGTCGCTACGTCGTGGCGGACGCGGCGCGCACCGGCGCCTTCCTCAACAT
>CAZVMY010000578.1:440-1930 GCA_964628955.1 uncultured Methylocystis sp. | reverse complement strand
TAGTCCATGGGGGATAGACCCGTCACGGGGACGGCGAACCGCGTGGCCATAGGGGCTCCCCCGCACCTGCGGGGATAGACCCACGCAGCTTTCGTAGCCGCGCAGGTCGATGATGGCTCCCCCGCACCTGCGGGGATAGACCTTACTAAGTGACATTGCTTGTTCTTTGGTTTTTGGCTCCCCCGCACCTGCGGGGATAGACCCGCATGGCCGGCGACGCGGCCCGGTTCATGACGGGCTCCCCCGCACCTGCGGGGATAGACCTGCATTCCAAGTTGCATTACGAGTTGCATTCTAGGCTCCCCCGCACCTGCGGGGATAGACCCAAATCCAATTTGCTTGCAATTTGCTTGCACGTGGCTCCCCCGCACCTGCGGGGATAGACCCAGGTCGAGGAACATCTGAAGCGCCTCGGTTTTGGCTCCCCCGCACCTGCGGGGATAGACCCGCATATGTCGCCATCGGCCAAACATCGAGTTCGGCTCCCCCGCACCTGCGGGGATAGACCCCTCCGTCTCGCACGGCGGTTCGACATAGCCCTGGCTCCCCCGCACCTGCGGGGATAGACCTACCTGAAGTTGATAAACCATGATTATCAAGAGGCTCCCCCGCACCTGCGGGGATAGACCCTGCAACAGGCGACCAAGGGTGATCAGGCTAAGGGCTCCCCCGCACCTGCGGGGATAGACCCGTAGCGTAGCGCCGGCCGGCGCGCGAGAGCCCGGCTCCCCCGCACCTGCGGGGATAGACCCACCGTGAGCAGCGTGCTCGATCGTGCGAGGTCGGCTCCCCCGCACCTGCGGGGATAGACCCCCGGCTGACTGCCTGTTCGATCTGATCGGCCTGGCTCCCCCGCACCTGCGGGGATAGACCCTCGCCATCACCGTGCGCCAGCAGCGGGCGCTCGGCTCCCCCGCACCTGCGGGGATAGACCTCAGGTTGCGACCCCCGATTCGATCGTGAGTTCGGCTCCCCCGCACCTGCGGGGATAGACCCGACGATTCATGGGTCAGCCTCGGCGTCGGGAAGGCTCCCCCGCACCTGCGGGGATAGACCCGGCGCCCGCCCGCCAGGGCTCAGCTTCGCGCCGGCTCCCCCGCACCTGCGGGGATAGACCCTTCAGGTCGGCGACCTGCGAAAACGCGAAGTTGGCTCCCCCGCACCTGCGGGGATAGACCCGGCTCCGAGCGGCGGGCGGTGTCGAGCAGCGTGGCTCCCCCGCACCTGCGGGGATAGACCCGCGGTCGGCATCGGCGGGACCGCCGTGAAGCTGGCTCCCCCGCACCTGCGGGGATAGACCCTCCATTCACACGGTGAACGCGATCCCGCCTGTGGCTCCCCCGCACCTGCGGGGATAGACCCCGCGGCATGGACCGTTACAGCCGTGACCATCTGGCTCCCCCGCACCTGCGGGGATAGACCGAATCTGGCCTGCTGGTGCAATCTTGACAATCCGGCTCCCCCGCACCTGCGGGGATAGACCCGCCGGA
>CAZVMY010000578.1:0-430 GCA_964628955.1 uncultured Methylocystis sp. | reverse complement strand
CGCCGGATCGCTCATCTGCTGCGCTCGAAATGGGGCTCCCCCGCACCTGCGGGGATAGACCCCGGAAGCGGCCCTGTTCGACAAGCCGTGCGGCGGCTCCCCCGCACCTGCGGGGATAGACCCGTCCGTCCCGCCTCGCCCGGCGACATCGCCGCGGCTCCCCCGCACCTGCGGGGATAGACCGGACGATAGCGGCCGATCGTCTCCCATGAGGCGGGCTCCCCCGCACCTGCGGGGATAGACCATCGAATACGGTTTCGAAGTCGCGCCAGATTTGGGCTCCCCCGCACCTGCGGGGATAGACCCAACGTCAAGCTGCGCGATCGGACCGGAGAAGTGGCTCCCCCGCACCTGCGGGGATAGACCCGGCTTTTCCGGGTCTGCTGGCGACGGAGTGCGGGCTCCCCCGCACCTGCGGGGATAGACCCGC
>CAZVMY010000577.1:0-1931 GCA_964628955.1 uncultured Methylocystis sp. | reverse complement strand
GGCGCCAGCGGGCGCCGTAGGGGTTCAGCCCGCCGCCCCAAACCATTCGCGACCTGGCCATTGGAGTACACATGACCTACGCCACCCGGTCCGACATCGAAGGCATCTACGGCGCGCGCCATCTCGCGACGCTGGTGCCGGTCGACGTCGATCTGGACGTGGCGGTCGGGAATGCTCTGGCGGAGGCCAAGGCGGAGATCGACGTCTATCTGCGCGCCCGCTACAGCCTGCCGCTCGCCGTCGTGCCGCAGCTCCTGCGCACCTGCGCCATCGACATCGCCTGCTACCGGCTGGCCGTCACGGCGGCCGCGCTCTCCGACGAGGTCGCCGGCCGGGCGAAGCGGGCGATCGAGATCCTGAAGGACGTCGGCGCCGGCCGCGCCAAGCTCGACGAACTCGAGCCGCCGCCGGCGGCCGGCGGGGGTGCCGGCGACGGCTCCGCCGATGGCGCCGCGTTCGCGGTCCGGCCGCGGCTCTGGGGCGACGCCGGTGGCGCGCTGTGAGCCTCGCGATCACCCTCGCGGTCCGCGGACTCGACGGCATCGAGGCGGCACTCGGCCGTCTGTCGCCGCTCGACGGCCCGACTCTGCTCTCGGGTATCGCCCGGCTGCTGCAGCAGCAGACCCGGCGCCGGATCGAGGACGACAAGACCGGGCCGGACGGCAAGGCCTGGCAGCCGAACTGGTCGGGGACGTCGATCCTCTACCGGACCGGGGCGCTCTCGCGCTCCATCGACTACGCGGTGACCGGCGACCAGATCGTGCTGGGGTCGGGCCTGATCTACGCCACGCCGCACCAGTTTGGCGCGGTGATCCGCCCGGTCAAGGCCAAGGCGCTGGTGTTCCAGGTCGGAAACGGCCTGCGCGCCCTCAAGAAGGTGACGCTGCCGCCGCGCCCGTTCGTCGGCGTCTCCGCGGGCGATGCCTCCGAGATCGTCGAGGCGACGGCCGATTTCCTGCGGCGGTTGCTCCGATGAGCGGCAACCGCATCCAGGACCTCGTCGACGCGCTCGCCGGCCGGCTCACGGCCAGCGGCCTGTTCCGGGACGTGCGCTCGCGCCTCGACGCCTACGAGCTGCAGGACCTCGTGACCGAGAATTTCGCGCTGCCGGCTTGCCGCGTAATCTTCGCCGGGTTCCAGCCGGTGCCCCGCGCCCAGGGCGGATTCGACCTGGAGTGCAGCCTGGTCGTCGCCGTGATCGCCGGCCGCGAGGGCCGGGCCGATCCGACCCGGACCTCCGCCGATACCGCGGCCGTCGACCTGATGATCGCCGTCTGCCAGCTGATCGAGGACGAGCCCTATCTGGGACTGTCCAGGCTGACCAAGCTCACCGTCGGCGCCGCCACGATCGGCGTCAGCGAGGAAAGCAACAAGAAGGGCGTGGCGATCACGCTCGTCGAGATCAGGACGACGCTGTTGCAGGCCGTGCGGCCGCGCCAGGAGCTGCGCGAGCGTTTCGATACCGGCCGCCCGGATCCGTTCCCGACGCTCACGCTGTCCGGCGAGCCGGTAGGCGCAGCGGAGCTCGTGCCGCTGCGGCCGGGCGAGGAGATCGGGCTGTGACCGACGTCGCCGAGATCCTGCGCCGCCATGCCAAGGAGCTGGCCGACCTCCGGCGCCGGCTGAATACGATCGTCATGACGGGCACCGCGGAAGCCAACGAGGGCGCGAAGACCAAGGTCCGGTTCGATGACGAAGCAGCCGACGGCAAGCCGTTCTCGTCGCCGTTCCTCGCCCAGGCCTCGCCGGCCGGGAAGATGGGCGGCGGCGTCTCGCAGTTCACCAAGATCGGCACGGGCGAGCCGGTGCTGGTCTTCTCGCCGGGCGGCGAGCTCGGCGAGCACAGCCGCGTCATGCCGGCCGGCCACGTCGAGCAGCATCCGTCGCCCGGCTCCGCCGAGCAGGACGGACTCGTCATCGTCGCCGGCACC
>CAZVMY010000576.1:0-1937 GCA_964628955.1 uncultured Methylocystis sp. | reverse complement strand
CGGCTTGGCGCAGCGGCTCGACGGTGTCGCGAAGCTCGACGGATCGGAGCGCTACGGCGCCGATGCCGCACCGACCGGCGCGCTGTGGCTCCGGGCGCTCCGCTCGCCCCATGCCCGCGCCACCTTCCGGCTCGGCGAGCTCGACACCTTCGTGGCAGCGCGTCCCGGTCTCGTCCGCATCTTCACAGCCGCGGATGTGCCCGGCGAGAATTCGTTCGGCATCTATCCCGACCTCAAGGACCAGCCCGTCTTGGCCGAGGGGCACGTGCGCTATCGCGGCGAGGCGGTGCTCGCCATCGTCGGCGAGCGGGATGCCGTCGAGGCCGTGACGCTCGCCGATCTGCCGATCGCATGGGAGCCGCTGCCGGCCCTGACCGGCACGGTGGCGGCCCTCGCCGACGGCGCGCCGGCGCTGCATGCCTTCCGCCCCGACAACGTGCTGACCACCGGGCGGGTCGAGACCGGCGACGTGGACACGGCCTTCGCCACGGCAGCACACGTCGCGGCAGGAACGTTCGAGACTTCCTTCGTCGAACATGCCTATATCGAACCGGAAGCCGGCTATGCGATCCGCGACGGGGACCGCATCGAAATCTTCGCCTGCACGCAGGCGCCCGTGATGGACCGCGACGAGGTGGCGCGGGTGCTGGGACTGGCGCCGGAGGCCGTCCGGATCGTGCCGTCCGCCTGCGGCGGCGGCTTCGGCGGCAAGCTCGACGTGTCGCTGCAGCCGATGCTCGCCGTCGCCGCCTGGCATCTCGGCCGGCCGGTGCGCGCGGTGTATTCGCGCGTCGAGAGCATGGCATCCTCGACCAAGCGGCATCCGGCCACGATCACGGCCCGCGCCGCCTGCGACGCGAGCGGCCGTTTGCTGGCTTATGAAATGACGGGCGATTTCAACACCGGTGCCTATGCCTCGTGGGGGCCGACCGTCGCGGGCCGCGTGCCGGTGCATGCGACCGGACCCTACGTGGTGCCGAACGTCCGCAACGTCGCACGCGCCATCTACACCAACGAGACGCCGGCCGGCGCCTTCCGCGGCTTCGGCGTGCCGCAGGCGGCGATCGCGCAGGAGGCGCTCCATGACGATCTCGCCATCGCGGCGGGGATCGACCGGCTGGAATTCCGGCTGAAGAACGCGATCCGCGTCGGCGACCGGACGCCGTCCGGCCAGGTGCTCGAGGCGAGCGCCGGGCTCGCCGAGTGTCTGACGCGGCTGCGCCCGCGCTGGCAGGCGCTGCTTGCCGAGGCGGCGGCGTTCAATGCGCGAGCCGGCCGCCACCGGCGCGGGGTCGGCGTCGCCTCCATGTGGTACGGCATCGGCAATACCTCGATGTCGAACCCCTCGACCATGCGCCTCACGCTCGACGGCGCCGGGCGACTCGTGTTCTGGAACGGCGCCGTCGACATCGGGCAGGGCTCGACGACGGTGCTGACGCAGATCGCGGCCGATGCACTCGGCCTGCCGCTGGAACGCATCACCATCGTCGCCGGCCATACCGACAACAGCTTCGATGCCGGCAAGACGTCCGCCTCGCGGCAGACCTTCGTCTCCGGCAAGGCAGCGGAACGTGCCGCCCTCGCGCTCCGGTCGGCCATCCTGCGTGCCACGAACGCCGGTCCCGACGCGCGGCTTTCGCTCGACGGCACGGTCATCCGCGTCGAGGACGGCAGCCGCACGGCATGGCTCGACCTCGCCACGCTGCCCGAGGCCGCGGATGGCGTGGTTCTAGAAGGCATCGGCAGCTTCGATCCGCCGACGAAGCCGCTCGATGCGAAGGGACAGGGCATTCCCTATGCCACCTACGGTTTCGCGGCGCAGATCGCGGCGCTCGAGGTCGATCTCGATCTCGGGACCGTGCGGCTCGACCGGATCGTGGCCGCGCACGACGTCGGCCGCGCGATCAACCCGACGCAGGTCGAGGGCCAGATCCACG
>CAZVMY010000575.1:0-1937 GCA_964628955.1 uncultured Methylocystis sp. | reverse complement strand
TCGTCGTGCACGGCGCGATGCTGGTCGAGCCGACCGAGAGCGAGAGCAAGGCCTCGCTCGACCTCTTCATCGCCACGCTGCGCGATCTCGCCCTGTCGGCGAAGGCGGGCGAGACCGCGCGTTTCGCCGGAGCGCCCTATCTCGCGCCGCGCCGCCGGCTCGACGAGACGCGGGCCGCGCGCCAGCCGATCCTGAAGTGGACGCCGCCGGAGCCGATTCGCGAAGCTGCTGAATGACAACCGCTCGCCGGTTCCGGGCCGTCGATCCGGGGCGGCTTGGTTAACGCTTCTTTGGCCGTTGCCGTGCGATTTTCCGACCCTGTTTCGTTGCGTTGCGTCAGGAGGGGCGGATGCCCCGCATCGGTCTCGTTTCGGTTGCCTTCGCGGTCGTGCTCGCCGAGGGGATGGATGCTGGTGCGATCGCCCGGTCGCGATCGCTCGTGACCGCACAGGTGCTGACGTCCGAGCCGGCGTCGGCCACCCAGACCGACGCATTCCGGCCAACGCTGACCCTCGATCAGGACCCGATCTTCGGACCCGAGTCGGCCGACCGAACACGCGGCGGGTTGCGCTATTACGAGGAGATCGTTGCCACCGGCGGCTGGCAGCCGCTGCCCGAGGCTGCACGCGGCCTTCGTCAGGGACAGCAGGCACTAACCGTGGAAGCGCTGAAGACGCGGCTCGCCATCTCAGGCGACCTCGACAACGGTTCGGCGCTGGGCGACCTGTTCGACGCCGCGACCGCAGCCGCGCTGAGGCGGTTCCAGGCTCGCCACGGACTGACCCAGACCGGTGCGGTCGGGCGGTTGACCTTCGCCGCGCTGAACGTTCCGGCAAACGTCCGGCTGAATCAGTTGCGCGCGAGCCTGACGCGGATGGAGAAGAACGAGTTCGTCTTCGCCGCGCGCTACGTTACGGTGAACATTCCCGGCGCCGTGGTCGAGGCGGTGGCGAACGGCCGGGTCGAGCGGCGCCACCTCGCCGTCGTCGGGCGGAAAGATCGTCCCTCGCCCGTCATCGCCGCGAAGATCAGCGCCGTCGTGGCCAATCCGACCTGGACCGTGCCGAACTCCATCATCCGCAAGGACATCATGCCTGCGGTCCGGCGCGATCCCGCCTATCTCTACAAGCACAACATCCGCGTGTTGAACTGGAAGGGTCAGGAAGTCGATCCCAACACCGTCGACTGGAGCGGCACCAAACCGATCAACTTCATGCTGCGCGAGGACCCCGGCGACGACAATTCGCTGGGGCGGGTCAAGATCGACATGCCGAATACCCAGGCCGTCTACATGCACGACACTCCGGCGAAGGAGCTCTTCAAGTCCGACGTCCGCTTCCACTCGTCCGGCTGCGCGCGCATTTCGGACGTCCGCGACCTCGCCGCCTGGCTGCTCCAGGACGCCGGCATCGACCGGGCGGGGCTGGACCGGACGATCGAGACGGGAACCAAGACCGAGATCAGATTGAAAACGCCCGTCCCGGTCGCGTGGGTCTACCTCACGGCCTGGGGCGACGGAACCGGGGACGTGCAGTTCCGCGAGGACATCTACGGCCTCGATTCGCCCGAAGGGATCGCGGCGACGACGCTGGCCAGGCGACCGTCGCGGCCAGCCTCTGAAGTGCCGGCCGATCCGGTCGCGACCGGATCGGTCGCTCCGCCTCGACCGCCCGTACGGCCCCGCTCGACACCCGCGCCGAAACCGACGGCCGCGGCGACGCCGCCGCGGACGCTATCGATGCGGTGAGTCCGGCCGGTTCCGTCGAGACCTCGGCGCGGGGCTCAGTTGAGCTTGCCGCGCACCTCGCCGATACTCCGCGCCACGAGCGCATCGCCGGCGTCTCCGGCCAACTGGCCGCGCAGGATGGTCTCCGCTGCACGCACTGCAGCGTCCGCGGCGGCAGCCCGAACCTCGGCCGTCGCCTGCGTTTCTGCCA
>CAZVMY010000574.1:0-1942 GCA_964628955.1 uncultured Methylocystis sp. | reverse complement strand
ATGCCGGGGATCGGCGGCTTCTTCGGCTGGAACGAACCGCCGCCGGCCGCCACGATCACAACCTTCGTCTCGAAGGTCTGGCCGGCGTCGGTCGTGACGCGGAACAGCGGCGCCGCCGCCGTGCCCAGCACCTCAACGCCCTCCACCTGTGTGTTGAGGTGGAAGGTCGCGCCGAACGGCTCGATCTGCTTGAGGAGGTTGTCGACCAGCCCCTGGCCGGTGATCAGCGGAAAGCCCGGAATGTCGTAGATCGGCTTCTCGGGGTAGAGTTCCGAACACTGCCCGCCGACCTTCGGCAGGATGTCGACGACGTGGCATCTGATGTCGAGAAGGCCGAGTTCGAACACGGCGAACAAGCCGCACGGACCGGCGCCGACGATCAGCGCATCGGTGCGAATGACATCTTCGGCAACGCCCGTCTCCGCGACGGGGTGGGAAACCTGATCAAGCATGCGAAAACTCGTTCGTATACAAACGATATGGGATGAGGGCCGAGCTTGTCCAGTCCCCCTTTGAGACGATCACGACAAACGTGACAAGAGCGCCTGCAGCCGCTCGGCCTCCTCGCGTGACAAGGGCGCCAGCGTCGCGGCCGTGATGGCGCGCGCCTTGTCGACCATGGCGGGCACGGCGGCCGCTGCGTCAGGGCTCAGACTGAGCCGGATGCGGCGCTGGTCGTCGGGGTCCGGCAGGCGTTCGACGAGGCCGCGCTCCTCCAGCCGCGCGATGACGCCCTTGATGGTCGCAGGGTCCATCGCAGTCAGCCGGCCCAGCTCGTTCTGGGATAATTGCCCGCGATCGGCCAGCATCGCGAGCGCCGCGAACTGGGTCGGCGTCGGCCCGTCCTCGCCCATGATCCGCTGGAAGATGGCGATATGGCGCTGATGGGCGCGGCGCAGCAGATGCCCGATCTGTTCGTCGAGCCGGTAATCGGCCGGCGTGCCGGCTCTCTGCGCCGGGCGCCCGGCGCTGCGTCTCGCGGGAACCGTCATCACCGCAACGTCATGTCAGGGTTGCTCCGGACGCGGGGGTGAAAGGCTCGTTCTGCCGGGATCGCGGCGGCCGGCCGCGCTTGCCAAGCCCGAAGCGCCTCGCCATGATCGTTGTTGTACACGCGAACGTTGCGATCGTTCAACCGTGGCGGAGCAGGGGTCTGGAGCGGCAATGGCGGCTGAAGCGGCAACCGGCGGCATGACCGGCAAGCTCGTCGTCCGCAACGCCGGTCTCGTCCTCTCCGGTGATCTCGAACGGCCGATCCTCGATGCCGACACCATCGTTGCGGTGGACGGGCGGATCACGGCCGTCGGGCGATGGGCCGATCTCGACACCGGCGCCGCCGAAAGCGTGATCGACGCCAACGGCACCACCGTGGCGCCGGGGCTGATCGACAGCCATTGCCATCCGGCTTTCGGCGACTGGACGCCGCGTCAGAACCAGCTCGGCTGGATCGACAGCTGCGTCCACGGCGGCGTCACGACCTTCGTGTCCGCCGGCGAGGTGCATCTGCCCGGCCGCCCCAGGGATCCGGTCGGCGTCAAGGCGCTGGCGATCGCGGCACAGCGCGCTTTTCAGGGCTTTCGTCCATCCGGCGCCAAGGTGCTGGCCGGCGCGCCGATCCCGGAGACCACGCTGGTCGAGGAGGACTATGCCGACCTCGCCCGCGCCGGCGTGACGCGGATCGGCGAGATCGGCCTCGGCACCGTAAACACCGGCCCGGAGGCGCGCCGCCACGTCGACTGGTGCCGGAAATACGGACTGGAAACGATCATCCATACCGGAGGTCCCTCGATCCCCGGCTCCAACCTGATCAGCCGCGACGTCGTGCTGGAGGCGGACCCCGACGTGGTGAGCCACATCAACGGCGGCCACACGGCGCTGCCCGATGCCTGCATCTGTGCGCTCTGCGAGCAGGTCTCCGGCGCGATCGAGATCGTGCACAACG
>CAZVMY010000573.1:0-1946 GCA_964628955.1 uncultured Methylocystis sp. | reverse complement strand
CCACATCGAGCCCCTCGTAGCATTGCAGCCGGATGAGCCGCCGCCCGAGCGAAGCCGCCAGCACCTTGGCGATCTCGGTCTTGCCGACGCCGGCCTCGCCTTCGAGGAACAGCGGGCGGCCCATGCGGAGCGAAAGGAACAGAACGGTGGCCAGCGCGCGATCCGCGACATAGGAGGCGGAGGCGAGGAGGCGCTGGGTAGCGTCGATGGAGGCGGGGAGAGGAATCAAGGGTTGGGGGCCTTGGGAGCGGTAAGGTGACGGTACGCTAGAGGAATGCGGGCGGGCGGCCAAGCCAGAGGTCGGGGGCTCGGATCAGGGCGCCGGCCAGTTTCGCTTCACATAGTTCTCGAACAGGGGCACCGTGAACGCGATGTCGCCGTAAGCTGGGCTGTAGATCATTCCCTTGCGAATGAGCGACGCCCGACGCGGCGCCAGCGTCTGGATTTTCTGGCCCAGCGCGTCGGCCACATCGGCGGATCGGTAGGGTCCCTCACCGAGATACGCCATCGCGATCACATACTCGCGTTCCTTGGGCGTCAGCCGGTCCGAACGGACGCGAAAGAAGCCCTCGTCGAGACGACGGAGCGCAGCTTTCGACGCGAGATCGACATCAGAGATATTGATCGGCGACGAGATCGCGGCATTCCACGACTGATAGCCCCATTCCTGAAGGAAGTAGGGGTAGCCCGCCGTTTCCGCGATGATGCGGGTCAACGCGTCGTCGTCTATTGCCTCGCCTTCCTGCTCGATGGGCGCACGAACGGCTGCGATCGCTGCCTGATGATCCAAGGCGCCGACCGACGGGTAATCGAACAGTCGTTCGGCGTAGGACTTTGCTTCACCGGACAGCGCGGCAACCTGCGGCAGGCCGGCTCCGAAGAACACCACCGGCAGGCCCTTCTGATTGATGCGGTGGATCGCGACGATAAGAGCAGAAAGCTCGTCGCCAGCGATGTACTGGACCTCGTCTATGAGAAGCGTCCAGCCACGTTCCGCCGCCTTTGCTGCTTCTCCCACGCGCACGAACAGATCGCTGAGATCATATTCGAGGTTTCCGCTGTCCGCCGTTCCATGTTCGGGATCGACAGCGATCGAGATATCGCCGACCTTGACCTTGAAGGCGCCGGCGAACGCCCGGAGCGCTCGCATCGCCTTGTGGGCGGCCACCTTGGCGGTTTCTATGCCAGAGAGACGCCGGAGCGTCTGATGAATCTTCGGCACCAGAAGATCAGTCAGATGTCGATCTTCGGGCGCCTCGATAAACGACGTCAGATGATGACGGTCTGCTGCAAGTTGTTCGATCCTGTTCAGGAGAACCGTTTTGCCGGTGCCCCGCAGTCCAAGCAGAATTTGGGACTTGTTGTGCTTGCCGGAAAGCACGCGAAGCAGGGCAGTTTCTGCGTTGGCGATGATCGCCGATCGGCCGGCAAGTTCCGGCGGCTGTGAGCCGGCACCCGGCGCAAACGGATTTCGAACGGCATCCATCGATCAGCCTATACAAAGTTTATCGACGTATACCACACCGGGCTTATAACTGGTAATAACTTCCTATAACCGTCCCATGCCCGCCCTCCTCACCCCCCTCTTCACGCACCCCGCCCTCGCGTCGCTCTTCAGCGATCGCGCGACGTTGGCCGCCATGCTCGCCTTCGAGGCCGCGCTCGCGCGCGCCGAGGCGGCGACGGGCGTCATCCCGGCTTCCGTCACCCTTCCCATCGCCGCCGCCTGCGACGCTTCTCTCTATGATCCCGCCGCCATCGGCGCGGGCGCGGCGCTCGCCGGGCAGCATGCGATCCCGCTGGTGAAGGCGCTCACCGCCGAGGTCGCGAAGGCCGATCCCGCCGCGGCAGGGTTCGTGCACTGGGGGGCGACCAGCCAGGACGTCATCGATACCGCGACGGTGCTGCAGCTCCGCGATGCGCTCGGCCTGATCGGCGGGACGGAG
>CAZVMY010000572.1:0-1952 GCA_964628955.1 uncultured Methylocystis sp. | reverse complement strand
CGGCGCCGTAGCGCTCGGAGCCATCGAGCTTGGCGGCGCCGTCGAGCCGCGCCACGCGGCAGCCGACGACCGGGCCGGACGGAGCCGTGGGCAGGGCGGCGTCCCGAAAGCGCTGCCAGTCGAGGATCGCCTCGACGATCTTGGTGTAGCCGGTGCAGCGGCACAGCACGCCGCCGATCGCGTCCTCGACGTCGAGGCGGGCGGGGGCCGGCTTCCGCGCGATCAGGTCCGCCGCGGCCATCAGCATGCCCGGCGAACAGATACCGCATTGCGCGGCGCCGTGATGCAGGAAGGCGGCCGCCAGCGCACGACCCTCCGGCGTCGTCGCCAGGCCTTCGACCGTTTCGATCGTCGCGCCGTCGATCTGCGCGACGGGTACCAGGCAGGCGCAGACCTGACGGCCGTCGAGCCGGACGGTGCAGGCGCCACAATCGCCGGCATCGCATCCGATCTTGGTCCCGGTCAGTCCGAGCGTATCGCGCAGCACCGCGGAGAGCCGCGTGCTGCCGGCCACATCGACGCCGACGGCAGTGCCGTTGACCGTGAACCCGAGCTGAAGCTTGTCCGGAGAGCGCTGTTGCGTCATGCCGCGCGCTCCAGCGGGTCGGCAAGCGCGGCCACCGCGCGCCGCACGAGCGTTGCGGCCGCGGCCTGACGGTAGGCGGCCGAGGCACGCACGTCGTCGATCGGCGAAAGCGGATCGAAATCCTCCGGCGCGACGAGCGCGACTGCCGCCGCCGCCGGTCGTCCCGCAAGCCGCGCCTCGAGCGCGGTCAGGCGCTGCGGCACGGCCGAGCAGGCGCCGACCGCGATCCGGGCGCGACTGATCCGGCCGTCGCCGTCCAAGATGAGGGTCGCGGCGACCGAGGCGATGGAAATGACCAGATAGCGCCGCGCGCCGAGCTTCAGGAAGACCGACCGCTCGCCTTCCGCCGGTGCCGGCACCTCGATCGCCGTCAGGAGTTCGCCGGGCCGGAGCGCCGTCCGTCGATTGCCGAGGATGAACGCCGCGAGCGGCAGCCGCCGTCGGCCATCCAGCGATGTGATCTCGACGACCGCGTCGAGCGCGAGCAGCGGCGGCACGCCGTCGGCTGCCGGCGAGGCGTTGCACAGGTTGCCGGCGAGCGTGCCGCGGTTCTGGATCTGGACGCCGCCGACCTGCCGCGCGGCAGCCTTCAGCCCGTCGAAGGCCGCTGGCAACGGCGCTTCGATGAGGTCGGTCCAGGTGGTGAGGGCGCCTATGCGGATCAGGTCGCCTTGCTGCTCGATGCCGCGGAGCGCGCCGATCGCGCTGATGTCGAGAAAGCGGTTCTGCTGCCGCTGAAACCACGCCGCCCGCGTGGTCTCGGCCGGATAGACGTCGGTGCCGCCGGCGATGACGGTCAACCCTCCTGCCGGATCACCCGAATGCCAGGCGGGGTCGGCCAGAGCGGCGAGGGCCGCGTCGGGCGTTTCCGGGCGGAGATGGACCGGAGTGCTCATGGGCGCCGTTCCGGCATGGCCGGTCGGGTCGGGGACGGACGCTCGGGAGAGGATCGAGCGCGCGTCATCGTTTCCCTCAGTCGAGGTCCGGGGCGAGGGTGACCCTCAGCCCGTCGAGGTCGGGCGAGACGAGGATCTGGCAGGCGAGCCGCGAGTTCGGCCGGACGTCATAGGCCGTATCCAGCCGGTCCAGCTCTTCCTCCTGCGGCGGGTGCAGCCGCGCGAGCCAGCATTCGTCCACGTAGACGTGGCAGGTGGCGCAGGCGCAGGCGCCGCCGCACTCGGCCTTGATCGGCAGACCCCAGTCGCGGATGACCTCCATCACACGCCAGCCTTCCAGCGCCTCCAGCGCCTTCTCCTCGCCGTTGCGATCGATGACGTTGATGATCATGCGACGCCTAGCTTCTTCTGAAGGCTGGTGGAGGAGGTCGTGTACTGGAAGGTCAGCCGCTTCTCCGGATAGACGTAAC
>CAZVMY010000571.1:0-1954 GCA_964628955.1 uncultured Methylocystis sp. | reverse complement strand
GGTGGCCTACTTCACCGAAAATAAGGCGCTCAAGGGTCTGCCGAACATTACCGTCCAGTACGATGGTGCCATCTACGAGTTCGCGACCGAACAGAACAAGGCTCAGTTCCTCGCTTCTCCGGCCAAGTATATTCCGCAGTACGGTGGCTTTTGCGCCTGGGCGACATCGCAAGGTTACAAGGCGGACGTCGACCCGCACGCCTTCGCGATCAACGATGGCAAGCTATACCTGAACTTCAGCGCCCATTTCCGCGACGAGTTCCAGAAGGACGCGGCGGGCAACGTCAGGAAGGCTGACGTCAACTGGCCGACGAAGGTCCGCAACCTGACCGAAGTTGCGCGCTGAACGTCAGGGGTTGATCAGCTGGTCTGCTGCGCCTCCCACGCGAGGATCGCGCTCTTGCGCCCGATCCCCCAATGGTAGCCCGTCAGCGCGCCCGACGCGCCCACCACGCGGTGGCAGGGAACGACGAAGGAGACCGGATTGCGGCCGACCGCGGCGCCGACGGCGCGGGCGCCGCCCGGACGTCCGAGACGCTGCGCAAGGACGCCGTAGGTCGTCGTCTCCCCGGGCGGGATCAGCGTCAGCGCCTGCCAGACCTCGATCTCGAAGGGCGTGCCGATCAGCGTGACCGGCAGCGGCGGTCCGGCGTGCCAGGTCCCTGGGTCGAAGGCCCGCGCGACGAGCCGCGCCGTGCGCGCCACGTCTTCGACGAACAGGCCGCGCGGCCAGCGGCGGGTCATGTCCGCCAACGCCCCGTCGCGGCCGCCGGCGGCCTTTCCGGTGGTCGCTGCGGTCCCGGCCCGATCCTTGGCGTCGACCCAGCCGAGTCCGGCGAGGCCCGCCGCCGTTTCGACCGCGATCGCTTCGCCGAACGGCGAAGGGTGGAAGCCGAAACGAAAGGTCAGCCCGGCGCCGGCATCCGCGGACGACAATGCCGCACACCGGACCGGGAACACGCGTTTCGAAACCTCGAACAGGTCCGCCATGGACGGCGTTGATGGAAGGGGCAGGGTGGTCTGCATGGGCATGCCGGACAGAATAGTCCTCCCGCCGACGCCGAGCCATCCGGAACTTGCGGCCGTCCTCAATTCCGTCGTGCTTCCGCGAGCGCGGATGTGAGCGCGCCGGCGAAGTCGGCCTTCTCCTCGGCGCCGAGGAAAGCGGCCATCTCGACCCGGCGCCGGCCCTCGACGAGCGCGAGGCGCTGCGTGCCGAATTCGACGTGCTCGTCCCGCTCGAGCCGTACCCAGCGCGGATTGAAGCGCCATTCCCGGGCCGAGCCCTGCGGCCCGACCTGTCGCAGTGTCAGCGCGATCGGCGTGAGGATCAGTTCCTCGTAAGCTCTGGCCCGGTGGGCCACGACCCTGAACGCGACCGCGAGCAGCAGCACGTCCACGCCGAAGAAGCCCGCGACCGGCCAGGCGCCGAGCAATGTGAACGGGACGCTGAGCATGAGGCTCGCCAGCGCCGTCAGCCCGACGACCCAGGCGGCGCCCTGCCAGCCGAGCGCGCGGTTGGGCGACAGCCGCGCGCTGAAAACGGTGTGGGCCGTCATCTCCGTTTCGTCCATCGGACTGCCTGTCGCCATGCAATCGAGTATAAGCCGTGGATGCCCGACAGGAAGCCGCTCCCCCGCCGTCCCGCCGCCCCGCGTGCGGGACAAAGCGACGCGCCGGCCAGGATGAAGGCCCGCGCCGCCCGGCCGCAGAAGCCGCCGCTCCCCGTCGACGATGCGACGCTGCGCGAGATCTTCCGCCGCTTCCACGCGGCCGAGCCCGAGCCGAAGGGCGAACTGGAACACGTCAATGCGTTCACGCTGCTGGTCGCGGTCGTCCTCTCGGCGCAGGCGACCGACGCCGGCGTGAACAAGGCGACACGCGCGCTGTTCGCCGCCGCCGACACGCCGGAGAAGATGCTCGCGCTCGGCGAGGAGCGCGTGCGCGAGTTCGT
>CAZVMY010000570.1:0-1957 GCA_964628955.1 uncultured Methylocystis sp. | reverse complement strand
GACGAAGATCGTCGACCGCGCCACCGGCGCCATCCACATGGGCCGCGTGCCGCCGTATTCCGTCGTCGTTGCGGGCAGCCTTCCCGGCAAGCCGTTCCCGAACGGAGAGCCCGGGCCATCACTCGCCTGCGCCGTGATCGTCAAGACGGTCGACGAACGCACCCGGGCCAAGACCGCGATCAACGAGCTGCTGCGGGACTGAGCCGCCCGAACTCCGGCCAAGCTGTTCTGGTCCTAACCAGTTCTTCACCGATCGTCCGCGATGATGCGTTCGACGGAGACCCGGTGAGCGACGCGCCCGAACGGCGTCGTGCCGGGCGACATGGGACAGGTGCATGCGGTTCGACGGTCGACTTCCGCGCAACGAATTCTGCGTCTGGGCGTTCGGCTCGGGCGGCATGTTCCTGTGCAGCGTCTTCATCGCCATACTGGTGTTCGGGCTCCAGCCGCTGCTCGGCGGCGCGCTGGGCATCGCCGTCATCTTCGGTTTCGGCATCGCCGGCTTGTCGCTGACGGTTCGCCGCCTTCACGATCTCAACTTCGGCGGCGGCTGGGTCATCCCGGTCTTCGTCCTGCCGCTGGCGGCGGTGATCGGAGGCTTCCTGTTCCTCTCGGGCGACATCGCCAAGGCTGTGATAGGCGGTGGCGGCGTCATTCTGCTGTTCGGCGCCCTCGTGCTGTGCTGCTCGCGCGGGCAGCGCGGCGCCAACACCTTCGGGCCCGATCCACTCGCCGAACGCCGTTCGCTGCAGTCGATCATCGACAGCACCCCCGAACCGTCCGCGGAGCAGGCGGCCGAACGCGAGGCCGCCACGCGCCGGAAAGGGCCGGGGTCCGCGGCCAATCCGCTCGCCGATCTCACGGCGAGCCGCCGCAGAACCGCGCTTCTGCGCTGAACGCCGCAGAAGCGACATCCGTTCGCCACGATTCGCGACGTTGGTCCGAAGGGAAGCTCGCGACCGATTCGGTTGCCGGCATCGTGGGCCAAAAAACGGGTGAGCGAGAACCCTCGAAGATGTCCAGCAATCGTCATCGTGCGTTGATCCGGCGGGGGAGCGGCGCGGCCGTCGTGATCGCGCTGCTGTTCGCGACCGGCCTCGCGCTCACGGGAACGGTCACGGCCGCCGCGAGCTTCCTCACGACGTCGCCGACGCGCACCGTCCAGCCTTAATCGCCCCTTAATGCCCCCGCGCAATAGTCGCACGCGTTGCGGCTCGGAACACGGCTGGGCTGTAGCGGAGATCGGGCGTGATGGGTCGGTGGGGTGAGCGCGAGGACCCTCGTTTCGACGAGATGCGCCCGACGCGCGCCGATTTCGAAGCGGGGCTGACGGCCGAGGATCGCGCCGTCGTGAGCAGCACGACGGCGGCGACCCGCCCGGCCCGCCGACGCGGCGATCCGATCCGCCGCGAACCCGACTTCACCCCCGTGCTGGACACGCGACGGCATGCGGGGGGCGAAACGTTGGCCAGAGGTTCGGACGAAGGCCGCGGCCGCAACGGATCGGGCCGCCGCAGACGCCGCGAGCGCCGGTCGGTCCTCGGCCGCCTGCTCTACTGGAGCGTGACGCTCGGCGTCTGGGTGATGCTCGCCGTCGGCGGGGTCGTCACCTGGCATGCGATGAAGCTCCCGCCCATCGATCAGCTCGCCGTGCCGAAACGGCCGCCGAACATCGCGATCCTGGCGGAAGACGGCTCGCTGATCGCCAATCGCGGCGAGACGGGTGGCAGCACCGTGGCGATCGGCGAACTGCCGAAATATCTGCCACAGGCGTTCGTCTCGATCGAGGATCGGCGCTTCTACAGCCATCTGGGCATCGATCCGCAGGGGCTGCTGCGTGCGACGGTCCGCAATATCGGTGCGGGACGCCTCGCCGAGGGCGGCTCGACGCTGACGCAGCAACTCGCCAAGAACCTGTTCCTGACGCAGGAGCGAACCGCCTCGCGGAAGATCCAGG
>CAZVMY010000569.1:0-1982 GCA_964628955.1 uncultured Methylocystis sp. | reverse complement strand
ATTTGAGCCGATCCCCTCTAATCACCCGCTTCCCGCCCGACACCCTTGGAGGCAGCGGGGGAGCCGTTGCGTCTGGCCCGGCTCCGTCATCACCCATCCGGAGAAGACCCATGGCTTCCATGAAGCAGCTCGAGGCGAAGCGCCGCGAGCGGGTCGGCAAGGGGGCCGCCCGGGCTGCACGTCGTGAGCATCGCGTTCCCGCGGTGATCTATGGCGCCGGCCAGAGCCCGCTGTCGATTTCGCTCGATTTCAATCGCACCAACCAGCTCATCTACGCCGGCAAGTTCCTGACGACGGTGTTCGAGATCGACGTCGAGGGCGAGAAGGTGCGCGCCATTCCGCGCGACTACCAGCTCGATCCGCTCAAGGACCAGCCGATCCACGTCGACTTCCTGCGTCTCGCCGAGGGCGCACGCATCCGTGTCGAAATCCCGGTGCATTTCATCAATCACGAGGCCTCGCCGGGCCTCAAGCAGGGCGGCTCGCTGAACATCGTGCGCCATTCGGTCGAACTGCTCGTTCCGGCCGACGCCATCCCGGACTCGCTGACGGCCGACCTCACCGGCTACGAGTTCAACGATTCGCTGCATATCTCCGCGATCCCGCTTCCGCCGGATACGCGGCCGGTCATCCAGGACCGTGACTTCACGGTGGCGACCATCGCCCCGCCGCCGGGCGGCGGCGAGGATGCGGCCGAAGCCGCAGCCGCCGCATCGGCCTCCGCCGCCGCGGCCCCGCCGGCTAAGGCTGCGGCAGCGAAGGCGGCGCCCGCGAAGCCCGCGGCGAAGAAGTAACGCCGCGCCCTACGGGAGGGCCGGGGCGTCGCCCGGGCCCTCCGATCCCTCTCGCTCGGGCGGCCGCCGATGAAGCTTTTCGCGGGACTGGGCAACCCGGGGGTGCGCTACGCCGGACATCGTCACAACATCGGCTTCATGGCAGTCGACGCAATCGCGCGGCGCTGGACGGCACCGCCCTGGCGTCAGCGCTTCCGCGGCGAGGCGACCGAGGCCGTCCCGGGCGGCGAGCGCATCCTGCTGCTGAAGCCTTTGACCTTCATGAACGAAAGCGGCCGCTCGGTTGCCGAAACGCTGCGCTTCTTCAAGCTGGAACCCGGCGATCTCGTCGTCTTCCACGATGAACTCGATCTGCCGCCGGGCAAGCTGCGTGTGAAGACGGGCGGCGGCAACGCCGGACACAACGGTCTGCGGTCGATCACCTCCGAGATCGGCAACGACTACGTCCGCGTTCGCCTGGGGATCGGCCATCCGGGCGACAAGGCACTGGTGCATGCCTATGTTCTCAACGATTTCGCGAAAGCGGAGACGGCGTGGGTCGACGATCTGTGTCGCGCGACGGCGGATCATGCGCCGCTGCTCGTCGGCGGAGACGGCGCGGGCTTCCAGAACAAGGTCCACCTGGCGATGCAGGCGCAAGGTCATTCCGCCTGAACTGGTTGCGCCTGAACCGCTCGCCCGCACCCCGCGATGAAGGTAGAAGCAATTTCCAGAAAGACTCCGAGAGCGTAGCATGGGCTTCAAATGCGGCATCGTCGGCCTGCCGAACGTCGGCAAGTCGACCCTCTTCAACGCGCTGACCGAGACCGCGGCGGCGCAGGCGGCGAACTATCCATTCTGCACCATCGACCCGAACGTCGGTGACGTGGCCGTGCCGGACGAGCGGCTGGACAAGCTCGCGGCCATCGCGAAGTCCGGCCAGATCATTCCGACCCGGCTGACCTTCGTCGACATCGCGGGGCTCGTCCGGGGCGCCTCAAAGGGCGAAGGACTCGGCAACCAGTTCCTGGCCAACATCCGGGAAGTCGACGCCATCGCTCATGTGGTGCGCTGTTTCGAGGACGGCGACGTGACCCATGTCGAGGGACGGATCGATCCGCTGGCCGACATCGAGACCATCGAGACCGAGCTGATGCTGTCGGATCTCGAAAGCCTCGAGAAGCGTGTCGTCGCGCTCGAGAAGAAGGC
>CAZVMY010000568.1:0-1987 GCA_964628955.1 uncultured Methylocystis sp. | reverse complement strand
AAGCGGCCTTGAAGGCCCTTCAGTCGCTCCGCAAGCAGCGGGAACTGCTCGCGCCCGAACACGTCCTTGCCGTAGTCGCTCTCCGAGCCGAGATAGGGCGGGTCGAGATAGAACAGCGTCTTCGGTCGGTCCCACCGCGTCAGGAACTGCCGCCAGTCGAGGCACTCGATCCAGACGCCTGCCAGGCGCTCGTGCAGCGCTTCGAGGATGATGCCGAGCCGCCCCACGTCGAACCGGGCCGGGCCGTGCGTGTCGATGCCGAAGGTCCGGCCGCTAACCTTGCCGCCGAACGCGAGGCGCTGGAGGTACAGGAAGCGTGCCGCCCGTTCGAGGTCGGTCAGGGTCTCGGGCGGCTGCCGGCCCAGACGCTCGAACTCGGCGCGGGACGCCACCTGCCACTTCAGCATGTCCATGAAGGGCTGGTAGTGCCGCTGCAGCACCCGGAAGAAGCCCGCGATGTCGCGGCTCACGTCGTTGATCGCCTCGACCCTGGGAGCGCTGCGCCGACGCAGGAAAACGCCGCCCATCCCCACGAATACCTCGGCATAGAGCCCGTGCGGCGTCGCCTCGATGCGGTCGACAAGCCGCGCCGCGAGCTGGCGCTTGCCGCCAATGTAGCCCGCCGGCGGATGCACGGGGCGCACGATCCGCCGGAATGTGATGTCAGCTCCACCATCGTCCATCTTGCCACCAGCCCAGAATCGCCTGTCGCTCGATGGCGACGGGGCGATGTGATCTCTGTGCATCGGCCGGGGTTGATGCTGCCAGGCTGTCCCCGGTGCGGTTTCGGCCGCCCCTGTCACCCTCAGTCCTTGTCCTTGCCGCTCTCCGGCGACTTCACCTCGATCGTCGTCCTGAAACCCCGCTCCTCGAACACGTGCTCCACCGCCGAGGCGCGCCATTCTCCGTCGATGCCGGACCGGAAGCCGCTCGCCATCACGATCGCCTCGGCCTGCGCGGCCGGCCGGCCGTAGAGCACGAACTCGCCGTCGCCGGTCGCCCGGTTCAGGCGCTCGGCCTCGGCCTCGCCGGCCTTCTTCGCGCGAGGCTGGTCGGGCAGCGGGTCCTTGACCATGAAATCCGGCCCCTCGCGGCCCGTCTCCTTGCGCTCGGTGCGGCGCTTGCCGGTCTTCTGGTCGATCCAGCCAGTGACAACGGCACCATAGCTCTGGCGGCCGTCCGGGTTGATGCGCCAGCTCTCGCAGTCCCGCCTGGTGATCATGATCGCCGGCACCGGCTTGCCGGACACGCTTCGCGACGAACCCCGCTTCGCCGCGATCAACATGCCGTTCGCAGGCTTGATCACCGCGCCGACCTCGTCGCCCAGCCGCGTCAGGAAGTCGATCCGGCTCTGGTCGACCCGCGCCTTGTACGCGAACATGATACCGGCCAGCTCCGGATCGACCTTCGCACTCAGGCCCGCCGCCTTCGCCAGCGCCTCGACGATCTGGCCGAAGGTCTTCTTCTCGTAGGCGGCCCGGCCCTCGTCCTTGAGCTTGCTCTTCGTCAGTTCGGCCGCCTTGGCGACGATCGTGATGAACTCGCCGTCCTCGCCCCCTTCCAGCGTGACCGTCTGGACCTTGTAGGTCCCGACGGAAAGCACACCGGTTTCGAGGTAGCCCAGCGCCGCCGCCAGCGACGCGCCCTTGCGCGGCAGCGCGATCTCGTTCCGCGCGTCGTCGAGCCGGATCGTGCAGCTGTCGGTCTTCTGACCCGGTTCGTCGCGGAACGTCGCCGATACCAGCCGGCTGTAAAACAACCCTGAGACCGGTTGGCCGTCGACCGTGACCTCTATGCGCGGGGTATAGCCGGCCATCTCAGTCCCACAGCCGGATGGTCGAGACCGGCGCCGCCGGCGGCGGCGCGGCGATCACGATACGGGTCCCCAGCGGCAGGATCGGCCCGAGCGCCGCGAGGCCTGGGTTGAGGGCCAGGGTATCCTCGACGACCCTGCGGTCGTCGCGGCCGGTGGCCGCGAGCACCGCGG